>NZ_JBXWRY010000053.1:0-26005 GCF_059613135.1 Ruegeria sp. BHSB196 | reverse complement strand
TTCCGATGGCATGGGTCTGATCACTGATCTAGCGCGAGGCGCGCCTAATGTCCTCGCCTCCGAACAGGGCTCCCGCTGGGCCGAAGGGCTTCAGCAAGGTGGCGAGGCTTCCGCTGCGGCCGCGCTCGATCTCATAACGACTTTCTCGCAGGGTGAGATGGACCCGGAACTCCTTGCAGATTACTCGCCCGGTTCTCCCATCTACGCAAGTGTTTGGGAAAGCATGGTCGAGGAAGTCGAGGCCTTCAACGACCCCGGTAATTTCACGGCGTTCCACGGGTTTGAATGGACCTCTCTGATCCGCGGCAACAACATGCATCGCAATGTGGTTTTCCGCGACAACGCCGACCGGGTAAAGCTTGTACAACCCATGACGACACAGCCGCCGATCGGCTCCCCCGACCCGATGGCGCTGTATGCGTGGCTGGAAAACTACGAGGCAGAGACAGGCGGCCAGGCCTTCGCCCTCTCGCACAACGGCAACCTGTCCAACGGGATCATGTTCCCGTCCGAGACCCGCTACAACGGGGAACCGGTGGACGAAGCCTACGCCATGGCCCGTGCCCGCTGGGAGCCGCTGTATGAGGCCACACAGATCAAGGGGGATGGCGAAGCTCACCCAGTGCTCAGCCCCGAAGATGAATTCGCAGATTATGAAACCTGGGACGTGGGCAACCTTGACCTCACACAAGCCAAAACCCCTGAAATGCTCGCGGGCGAATACGCGCGTGAGGCGTTGAAACAGGGGTTCGCCATTGAGGCCCGGACCGGTATCAACCCGTACCGTTTCGGCATGGTGGGATCGACCGACACACATACATCGCTTTCGACCGCAGATAGCGACAACTACTTCGGCAAGGCCACCAACGCAGAGCCTTCAACCACCCGCGCGTCGCATCCTTTCGCAGAGACCGAAAACGGCGTCTACCCGGGTTGGTCGCTCGTGGCCTCGGGCTATACCGGGGTATGGGCCGAAGAGAATACCCGAGCCAGCCTCTGGGACGCCATGGTGCGGCGAGAAGTCTATGCCACGACCGGACCGCGAATGGCGGTTCGTTTCTTTGGCGGATGGGAGTTCAGCGATGATGACCTGCGCTCGCGCGCGCCCGCCTTCGTTGGCTACGACAAGGGCGTACCAATGGGTGGAGACCTGCGCGCCGCGCCAGATGGCTCCGAGGGACCGACATTCATGGTTTATGCCCTGCGTGACCCCATTGGTGCCAACCTTGACCGCATCCAGATCGTCAAGGGTTGGATGGAAGCCGACGGCACTTTGCGTGAAAAGGTATTTGATGTCGCCTGGTCGGGCGACCGCCAACCGGACGCCGGTGGCAAGATCCCCGACGTTGGCAACACCGTGGACCTGGAGGCGGCAAGCTATCGCAACACGATCGGGGCATCGGAACTTGCGACGGTCTGGACCGATCCGGACTTCGATGCCACCGAACCTGCCTTCTATTACGCCCGCGTCATCGAAATCCCGACCCCTCGCTGGGTCGTTTACGACAAAGTCCGCCTCGGCGCCGAGATCCCCGAGGGTGCAACCCTCGTCGGCCAGGAACGCGCTTACACGTCGCCGATCTGGTACACGCCGGATACGTGACGCCATGCGCACACACACTCTGCTGGGGAGAATACGGTAGTTGCATTCTCAGACGACAACGGGTGCTGCAAGACGAATACAAACCAGTTTCTTTTGACACTGCAGTCGAACCAGCAAAGCTTTTGAAAGTGGGGTCCAGCGAGACTCACGAAACATGTGTGGATCCGTAGCCTTGTAGGTGCTTCAAGCTTGGCCTCTGCAGACAGAGCATTTCGCTCGTGAGCCTCCCCAACTGAGCTTTGTCTCGGGACTAGGGACGAGGCCCTTAGATTACAGGTAAGAAATCAGACCTTAGGGCAACGCATCACCGTTGATTTCATTGGATCTCTTGTATCGCACTTTCGACTAAGCGACACCGAAGTTGCGTCATGATACATCCGGTCAGACCGCCGACGAACAAGGCCAGCGGCGGAGGGGCTAAGGCGTCCCCGCCATGGAAGGGGCCTTCATCCGTTGCAAGCACATAAGATTCCTCCATCGGTTCGGTCATCTTGACCTAAAGGTCGTTGCGCATCTTTCCGGTCGCCTGACCCGAACAGGTGAATGTCACGGTCAGCGGGTTTTTGGGCTGCTCGGCAGTCATCAGAAGGCAACCCTGTCCGCACCCTTGAGGCCAAGAATGGCGCGGGCTTCGTCTGGGGTTGCGGCCTGGTTGCCTTGCTCTTCAAGTATGCGTTTGATTTTGGCGACCTGCTCGGCATTGGAGACCGCCATTTGCCCGCGCGCGATATAGAGCGAGTCCTCGAGTCCCACGCGCACATGTCCGCCCATCAGCGCGGCAACCGAGGCCATTCGCATCTGCTGTGCCCCGGCTCCGATGACGGACCATTCGTACGTGTCGCCAAACAACTTGTCGGCCGTCTGCTTCATGAACAGGAGGTTGTCGAGCTCTGCGGAGATACCGCCAAGAATGCCCATCACGAACTGCAGGAAAACAGGCGCCTGGAACATGCCCTGGTCCATGCAGAACTTGAGGTTGTACAGGTGGCCGACATCATAGCACTCGTGCTCGAATTTCACTTGATGATCGCCGCCACCCAGCTGTTCCGCGATCATGCGAATGTCGGCAAACGTGTTGCGAAAGATGTTGGCTTCGGAACCGCGCACGTACCCTTCTTCCCAGCTTTCCTTCCATGTCCCGTAGCGATCCGCCAACGGGTGCATGGCAAAGTTCATAGACCCCATGTTCAGGCTGCACATCTCGGGGCTGAAGGTCAGGGCGGGAGGCAAACGCTCGGCGACTGTCATGACCGGATTGCCGCCCGTCGAGATGTTGATGACCGCATCCGTCGCCAGTTTGATGCGCGGCAGGAACAACTCGAAATGTGCCGGATCAACGGAGGGCGCCCCGTTTTCCGGGTTCCGCGCATGGAGGTGGATGATTGCAGCTCCGGCCTCGGCCGCCGCGATGGCCTGCTCGGCAATGGTGTCGGGATGGACCGGCAGGTAATCCGACATCGTTGGGGTGTGCACGGCACCGGTGACGGCACAGGTTATGATCGTTTTGTCCATGGATCAGTCCTCGGATATTGAAACACGTGCTGAGCCTATGATCCCGCGAGAAAGGCTATCATAGGTCTGGTGGATCACGGAGGGCGGGCCTCGGTCTTCGCGACAAAAACGACAATCCTGCAGGGCATCGGACCTCCTATCGGCCAAGAAAACCGGTTGCGATTGTGGGGAAGCCGATAACGGCGGCCAGACAGACGAGCATCATGAGCGCGAAGGGTGCGGCACCAAGAAATATGTCGGAAAGCGTGACCGAGGCATCGTCGAGCGTGGATTTGATCACATAGACGGATATGCCGAACGGCGGTGTCAGCAGACCGATTTCCACTGCGATGACTGTCACGATTCCGAACCAGACCAGATCGACCCCCATCGGCTGCAGGATTGGCAGCATAAGCGGTACGAGGATCAGCATGATCGAAGAGGAATCGAGGATCATTCCGAAGAGGATCACCACGATAGAATACAGCAGGATCAGGCCAATCAGCCCCAGATCGACGCTTGTCACCATCTCGCCAAAGCTTTCCGGCAGACCGGAATATGCCAGCATGCGTGAATACATCTGAGCGGCAATGATAAGGAAGCAGACCGACGCCGTGACCAATCCGGTTTCCACGAGGATGCGCCAGAGGCCACGAGGAGTCAGGGTGCGTTTAGCGAAACCTATCATCAGCGCGGCGACCGTACCCACCGCGCCCGCCTCGACCGGGGTGAAGAGACCTGCGTAGATGCCTCCCAGAACCAGTGCAATCAGCCCAGTTATGGGCAAGCCTTTGGCAAGCAATTCGCCGCGCGACAGCGTCGCTTCTCCTTGCCCCAGATCTTCCCCTACCATGCTGGGGGCGAACTGTGCCATGAGAAGGGTGCCGATACCGAAGAGTACCGCCAACAAAAGGCCGGGGCCGATACCCGCGATGAAAAGATCACCGATGCTCTGCTCGGTCAGCAGGCCGTAGAGGATCAACAGAAGTGAGGGCGGGATCAGCATTCCCAAAACCGATGAACCGGCGACGACACCGACTGAAAACCGCGTCGTATAACCATGGCGGCGTAATTCGGGCACCGCGATCTTGGTAAAAACCGCTGCCGAGGCAATCGAGATACCGGTTATCGCGGCAAAGATCGTGTTGGCGGCGATGGTCCCGATGCCCAAACCGCCCTTGATTCGGCGGAAAACGGCATTGGCCACATCGAACGCATCTCGTCCCATGCCGCTCTCGCCGACCACGAATCCCATCAACACGAACAGTGGCACCACTCCGAAAAAATACGACGAAATGGCGTCGTTCGCGGCCAGCCCCAACATCTTCGACGCCAGGATTGGCGAGCCCTTTATGGCCCAGACTCCAACAAAGGAACATGCGATCAGGGCGATCGGCACATAGAGGCCGAACAGCACCAACAGCCCCATGGCCCCCAGCGCGAGCAAACCGATGTCAAACGGAGTCATGATCGTTGCCGAATCGTCGGAGGATGCGGGCGCCGAATTGCAGAGCCAGAAGAGCGGCCCCCAGGGCGAGCATCGCCTTCACGGGCCAGGTCGGCGCCGTGAAATCGCCGACTGCACCGACGAAATCGCCGCGCTGCCAGGATCGCGTCAGTATCGGCCAATGCGCGAAAAGGATCGCCGCAAGAACGCCCAGCCCGATCAGGTCGAAGACCGTCTCGAGCCAAAGCACAAACCGGGGTCTGCGCTTTCGAAGCACATCAATAACCCCGTCGCTGCGCGTAAACCGACCCGAGCGCAAAGCCAGGGGCGCCTGCAAAAACACAATGGCCACGATGGAAAGCGACACCAGCTCCGGAACACCCGAAATCGGTGCGCCAAAAAGATTTCGACCAGTCACATCAAGGGCGATCAGCCCCACAAGACCAAGAATCAGCAACGAGCCGACCACATTTGCAACGGTGGTCACTCCGTCCAGGGCCTTGAGTACATGGCCGGACATCTGATGCGCCCGGCCGTCATTTGCGGGGCTCACTCTTTGTCCCAATCCCGCAGGGGCGTAGCCCCCGCATCGCGCATGGCGTTCATGTAAAGAGACAACACCTCTGAACCCGGGATGCCTTGAGCGTCGAGATCTTCGGCCCAAGTCTTGGCCGAGTTGTCCATGCCCGTTGCCCAGGCGGCGCGCATCTCGTCGCTGGCATCGGCGATTGTCGCACCGTTCTCGCTCATCACTTTGAACGAGTTCGCCACAGCGCCTTCCAGGGCGGACAGATACCACTCACGCGCGGCATCGGCACCTGCGTGCAAAGCGTCCCGGGCCTCCTGTGGAAGGCTTTCATACCAGTCGACATTCGCGCAAAGCGCCCCTGCATATTGCGCGCCCAAACCGGCTCGGGTGATGTACGGAGCAACCTCGTAAAGCTTTCCTGGGAGCGCGGCGGAGGCAAAGACGATCACCCCGTCATAAACGCCGGTCTTGAGCTCGTTGTAGTAGGTCGTAAGGTTGCCCGAGACACCAACCGCACCTGTGCCCGACAGCCAGTTGATCGCCGGGCCCGGAGCCGCGATCTTCTTGCCGTCGAGATCGGCAAGGCTTTCGACCGGGAAATTGGTCATCAGCAGATAATCGTCGATCCCGACCGGCGCCCCAAGATAGACGACACCGTTTTCGCCATAGGCGGCCGTCATGCGCGGATCTTCCCGATGCAGCCGGTCCATCAACTCCGAAACGGCGCGGGGATCGTCGCTGACGAAGGGGGTGTAATAGGTCACATTCTGTACCGCGAGCTTTGCCGGATCGAAAAGGCTCTGGCAAATGCCGATCTCGGCCAGCCCTGCCTCGACCGTTTCAAGCTCGTCACCGACTTTGGCGATGGCACCGCCATATTGGCCGTCAAATGCGATACTATGTCCGGTGCCTTCCAGTGCCGTATTGACGCCGGGCACAAAGGCCTCATCGATCATCTTGACCCAGCGGAAGACACCGGGATGGCCCGCCGCCACCGTAGCGCTGAAGTTGTCTGCCACCGCGATGCCTGGCAAAGCAACCGCGACAAGAGCGGCCGCTGCTTTGGTTTTGATGTTCATGTTGTCCTCCCTTTGATCCCAATATTAACAAGTGATGGGCTTTGCGCCACTCACAACGAACCGAGCAAGTCGCCGAAATAGCGTACCGTAATGCAGCATGGCCGTCTCGTCAGCCATCACGCAACCGATCCGCCCATTGCTTGAGATTGAAGAGGTCGGCACGCCGAAAGCAATTAGACAAACTTGATTCTCCGCGGCGCCAGCTGCCCATGCCAGTGCAATTTCACTGTTTTCTGGAAGCTTCAGGCTTGCAGCAGCTTGACACTAGTGGATCGGTGTAGCGGCATTTGCTTCTGTCAATCGAGCTTGCCGAAGAACGGGGGACAATCAAGGCACAGCTCTCCGGCGTACAAAAATTGACCAGAAGAGGTTCGGCTGGGGATACGCCGCATCGCGTGAAGGTTTTCAAAGCCGGAGTTGGATCGGACCCGTACGGAAAAAGTTTCGTCCGACAGCAAGACCTGCAAGAGTGGTTTTGTTTAACGCGGTCCGGGTCTCTGCCTGGGTTCCAAATGCGCAAATGAGGTCGTCAAGATGTCTTCAAAAAATACTTCCGTTAATGTCCATTACCAGGTCGGAAAGTGGCTGCCATCGGATCAGGATGTGCTGGATGCGTGGTCGGCAAAGATCGCGACCAAGGCCGACAAGGATACAGGCCCGCTTTTGCCGGCGGTGCAGAACCTGAAAACCCTGATCGAAACGGATGCCAAGGCCTACATGTTCTTTTCGCAGATGTTTCAGGATGTTCCGGAGAGCCGAATAACCTCTCCCTCGGGCAGGCCGCAGGTGCGCGACTACGACCATATGCTACGACTGTTCAATACCATCATGACGCACGCTCCGGAATTCAACGACAGTGGGCTGGTCGGCTTTCCCTTCAACGCGATCCTGGACTGGTCGATGGCCAATGTCGGCGGATGGGCCGGGTTTCTCGATGACAAGATCGACGCGCATCTGCGCGCCATGCTGAACGAATGGGCGGTGTTCCTGCAATCGCCCGAAAGCACGTCTGTTCTGAACGAAGACCCCGAGACGGGATGGTTCGGCGCAAATGCCCGAAAGGCGATGCCGACCTTCGTCGACGATTTCATCTGCGATCCGTCGCTGCCTCACCACGGGTTCGCGTCCTGGGATGACTTTTTTACCCGGCGGTTTCGCGATGGTGTGCGACCCATTGCGGCGCCCGAAGATGACTCGGTTGTCGTGAACGCCTGCGAGTCGGCACCCTACCGTGTCGCACATGACGCAAAACTGCGCGATCGGTTCTGGATCAAGGCCCAGCCATACGCTCTGCAATTCATGCTCGACAACGACCCGCTGGCCGACCAGTTCGAAGGCGCCACGGTCTATCAGGCCTTTCTGAGTGCGCTCAGCTACCACCGCTGGCATGCGCCAGTCTCGGGCCGGGTCGTCAAGACATGGCAGATCCCCGGCACCTACTATTCCGAGATCATGGCCGAGGGGCTCGACCCCGCGGGGCCAAATGCCTCGCAAGGCTACATAGCCGAGGTCGCAACCCGCGCGCTGATCTTCATCGAGGCCGACAACCCCGATATCGGCCTGATGTGTTTCGTGGGCATCGGCATGGCGGAGGTGTCAACCTGCGAAGTCACCGTCTACGAAGGCCAGCATGTCACGAAAGGCGATCAGATCGGGATGTTCCATTTCGGCGGGTCCACCCATTGCCTGGTGTTCCAGCCGGATGTCGACATCACGTTCGACCTGCACGGACAGGAACCGGGGCTGGAAAGCACCAATATCCTGGTGAACCAGCAGATCGCGACCGTGGGTCCGCGACGGACGCGCTGACCTCTCAACCGGCATAAACCTGCGGCAGTTGTCCGTTGATCAGCATCCACAGCGCGACACCCGCCAACAAGAACAATCCTGCCGCCCCAACCGTTTCGACAGGCGAAAAAGCCCTTTCCCCCGAGGCCCCTGCCCGGCGCGCCCAATAGAACACCGGAACGCCCGCGGCATAGATCACGGCTCCGGCCAGCATGAACTGGATACCAGCCGCATAGACCAGCCACAGGCCGAATCCGGTCGCCAAAAGGCTTGTGACGAGCGCTGCGCCTCTGCCGGTTTTGGCGTTGGCGGGATACTCACCGACCCAGATCAGTTTCCACAGAAATGCAACCGATCCGATATAGGCGGGCAGAATGACCACGCCGGTGATCGACAGCATGAGGTTCCAGGCATTGTCCGAGAAATACACCAGCACAATCGCGGCCTGCATGATGACGGTTGAAACGATCAGCGCGTTCGACGCAATTCCGGCCGCATTGGTTTTGGCAAAGAACCTGGGAAACGTACCGTCCCTGGCACAGACCCATGGAAGCTGGGCAACCAGCAATGTCCAGACCAACCAAGAGCTAAGCAGCGCCACGATCACGCCGATATTGATGAACACCTCGCCCCCGAGCCCGACCAGCGATGCCATGATGCCTGCGGTGGAGGGCGGCGCCATGGCTGCAAGTTGTTCCTGAGTCATGACCCCGAACGGTAATACGGAAATAAGAACAAACACGACCGTGACGATGACATATCCCAGAATGGTGGCGCGACTGACCGTTTCCGCATCGGATCTGTCGGACATCACGACCGCGCTTTCGATGCCGATATACATCCAAAGCGTCACGAGCATCGTGCCTTTTATCTGGTCCAGCACGGATCCCAGGGATTTGCCCTGCTGCTGGTGGCCCGACACGTTGCCCCAGAAATCGGCGGTCAACAGTCCCTTGCCGACCGAGTAGTAGATGACCACTGCCATGAACACAGCCACGGGAACGAATTTCGCCACCGTTCCGATATTGTTGAGCAACGCTGCGCCCTTGGCGCCGCGCATCACCAGAAAGCACAATCCCCAGATGATCGCGGATGAGCCCAGGGTCGCCTGCCAGGTGTTTCCCTCCGCAAAATACGGCGGGAAGAAGTAGTTGAGCGCATCCATGAGCAATACGGCATAGCTGACATTGCCGAATGCGACCGAAAGCCAGTATCCCCAGGCGATCAGAAACCCGGCCAGTTTGCCGAACCCCGCCCGCGCATACATGTAGATGCCCGAAGTCATCTCAGGGTGGATATCGGCCAAGACCTGAAAACTGCGGGCGACGAAAAAGATCCCCAGGCCACTGATCAGCCATGCCACCAGAATCGGACCAAGCGCGGCGGATTGGGCCATGTTCTGCGGGATGTTGAACACACCGCCGCCAAACATCGCGCTGACCACCAACAGCGTCATCGCGAACAGGCCCAGCCTTTTTGGTCCTGACGTGTCGCCGCCTGCGCCTTCAGGGTTACTGGAACTCGGTTCCGTCGGTAACGTCATAAACGTCTGTCCCAGATCTTGGAGCTTTGGCTTGTTCTGCAGGCGTGTCGTGCGCAGTTTGTTTCGGGAGATCTGGTCCAGACTAAGGCTTCGGGCCCCATGCCGGAAGGGCGAATCCAATTACCGGTCGTCAGACGGATGCAAACCAGTCTCCACAAGGGCATTGACGCTGCCCTTTGTGCCGTGACGAGTTGACGCCGCTCGGCAAGAGCAGCGGCGCGGTTCTCTTTGAAGGTGGCTCTGGAGGAGAGGCTGCGCTCCGAGTTGAAATGGTTGAAGACAGAAGCGTGAGCGGCGGCGAACTTCTGCAAACTTCGCATACTACGGAAACGCTGCATCGCCCGTTCTCGTCGCCGGAATGGCAGGTGCGAATCCTCCGCCCGATTGTTCGGCCAGCGGCCTGTTTCCTGCCTGTCGGCATTGCCGATGTCCTTCAATGCAGCGCCGTAGGACCGAAGCCGACCCGTCACAATGATTTCTGGCCGGCCTTAGCGCTCCATTGATTTCTTGATGAATTTCAACGCGGCTTTCTTGTTTCGCGTCCTTGTCACAAAGCTTTCCAGGACTTCGCCTTCGTGATCCACGGCCCGCCAAAGATAGCACCGCTCGCCGTTGATCTTCACAAACATCCCATCCAGGTGCCATCGCCAAGTGGCGTCTCCGCGCAGGTGCAGGACGCGTTTCCTGCGGATCTCGGCTGCAAACTTCGGCCCAAACCGCTGCCACCAGAACCGTACCGATTCATAACCCACGTCGATGCCGCTCTCATGCAGACGATCCTCGACGTTCCTGAGCGACAGCGGGAAACGAACTTACATCATGACCGCCAGGCGGATCACCTCGGGACTGCTGTGAAAGTACTTGAACGGATCACGTTTTGGCATGGCGGGAAGCTACGAAACCGCCCTGCCCGCCTCAACTAGATTCCTTCTGACAAGTCCGAATCACAATTCAAGCCCCGTGGGAATCCCATCGATTCAGATTTTGGGACGGCGCTCTAACTCACGGTTTGCGGACTACCCGGAAGTTCAACTATTCTGCTGTGTCACGGGCTTGTATTCCGGAAGCTTGGACAAGGCTGATTTCAAAGCATCGCCCCATCCTTCGGATATTTTCCGAAAGTACTGATCGTCGGGCTCGAACCTAAACCGCGCACCGGCCCCTAGACTGTCTTCATCGTAGAGCATTAGATCGAGCGGCGCTCCGACGGACAGATTGGCCTTGATTGTTGAGTCGAAACTGACCAGCAGCAGTTTTACCGTTTCCGAAAAGCTCATGTCCGGGTCAAAGGCACGCACCAGAATTGGACGGCCGTATTTCGTCTCACCGATCTGGAAAAACGGGGTGTCGTCGCCGGATTCGATGAAGTTGCCTTCGGGGTAGATCAGAAACAGGCGAGACGGGCCGCCCTTGATCTGGCCACCCAGGATCAGGGTCGCGTGAAAGGCGCTGTCTGCCTGTTGACCGGACTTGGAATGCCCCTCGATGACGTCGTTCAGCGTTGCCGCGACCAATTGTGCGACCTGAAACATCGTCGGCGCTTCCAATATCGATGGCGCTCTGTCTTCTGGCGCTTTTGTGCGCTCTTCCAGCAGGCTCACGGTGGCCTGGGTGGTCGCCAAGTTGCCTGCCGTCAACAAGGTGATCGACCGATCACCCTCTACAGTCCAGTTGAACATCTTGTTGAAGGTGGACACATTGTCGACGCCCGCATTCGTGCGCGTGTCCGACATGAAAACCAGTCCGCGGTTCAGCCGCATGCCCACAGCATAGGTCATCAGGTTCTCCGTTACTGCTGTGCGACCTGCAATTGAACCGTCAACTGCTCGCCCGCTGCCCCAATTCTGTTGCCTATTACCGGGGCCGCCTGGGCATAGTCCAGACCGGTTGCGACACGCACGTATCGATCATCGGGTGAAATCCCGTTGGACACGTCAAATCCAACCCAGCCAAGCCCGTCCAGATGAACTTCGGCCCACGCGTGGGTGGCATCCTGCAATTCGGTTTCGTTCATCATCAGGTAGCCCGAGACATAGCGGGCAGGCACGCCGATCTTCCGCGCGCAGGTTATGAACACATGCGCGTGGTCCTGGCACACGCCGCGCCCGGTCTTGAGGGCGACTTCTGCGCTCCAGTCCGGGTGCGAGCCTCCCACTTCGTAGGAAACCTGAGCCCGAATTCTTTCGGACAGGGCATGCATCCGCTCAAGCGGCTCACCATCCGGCAAAGCGGCGATCACGTCTGCAACACCCTTGCCCGGCGTTGTCAAAGGCGTGCTCCGCTGAAAAAGCCACAACGGTGTCGAGCCCTCGTGACGTCCCAACACACCATGCGTGTCTTCAACCTCGACAACACCTTCGGAGATCAATGAGATGCTTTGTGTATTCGCTTCGAAACTGATCAGTTCCACTGTGTTGCGGTGGTAGTCCTCAAAGCTCAGTTCCTTGCGTCCCCCGGTCACTTCGGTGCTCCAAGAGAGGATATTCTGATTGCGGAAGGATTTGGGTGTTTTTCTCAGCTGCTGCAGGCCAAAAGGAACCGGCGCGTCAAAATCGTATCGTGTCTCATGTCGGATGTGCAGTTTCATTGGTCACTCATAGAACCGGTAATCGATCTCGATCTGGCGGCTCAAATCGCCAAGATCCTTCAGAAAGTCGTGGATGTACTCATGCAGCCCGTGTTCAAAGATATCGGAAATCTGTCGGTCCAGGTACTTCTCGGCAAGGACGTTGGACGCTGCGAATGACCGCCCCTCAAAGCCATAGTCTTTGGTAAGGTAAGACAGGTTTTCCTGAATCTTTCTACAACAAAAGTGCAGGCTGCGGGGCATCCGCTGATCCAGGATAAGAAACTGGGCAATATCGGACGGCCGGGTGTTCTGACCATGGGTCATTCGATAACCGCCGCCGGCGCCCACGGAACGGAGGATGCTCTCCCACTGGATGTTGTCCAGCGATGAGCCGACCGAGAAGGCCGTGGGCAGAAGAACGTAGTACTTCACGTCCAAAATGCGCCCGGTATTGTCGGCCCGCTCGACAAAAGTCCCGATGCGGGTGAAATCGAAAATGTCATTGCGCAGCATGGTCCCCAATGTGGCGCCACGGACTAAAGCCGCCTGTTGACGAATGAGCTCCAGCGTCGCGGGCAAGTCCCGCTCATTCACGCGACGCTTCATGGCCTTGTCAATCTGCATCCAAGTGGCGTTCACCGCACTCCAGACATCGTGGGTCAATGCGGTTCGAACAAGGCGCGCATTGTTCCGCGCCAGCTTGATGACAGACTTGATCGAAGATGGATTGTCGGCATCACGCAACATCCAATCCACGGCATTGTCTTTTGAAATCTCATCGTATTTGGCGCTGTATCCGCCGAAAACGCCGGCGGTTTTAAGAACCGAGCCCCATTCCGCATCGGAATTCTTGGTCCGGGTCAGCGCCATCCTCTGGCCTGTTTCAAGCAATCTGGCCGTGTTTTCCGCCCTCTCAAGGTACCGGGACATCCAGAACAACCCGCCAGCAGTTTTTCCCAGCATGGTCAGTCCTCCAGAACCCAGGTGTCTTTGGTCCCGCCACCTTGGCTCGAATTCACGACCAGAGACCCTTTTTTCAGCGCAACGCGCGTCAGGCCGCCGGGGGTGATCTCGATCCCATCCCGGGACACCAGAACAAACGGCCGCAGATCGACATGCCTGGGGGCAAGTCCCGAACGGGCGAAGATCGGTACTGTCGAGAGAGACAATGTGGGCTGCGCGATATAGTTCGACGGCCGCGACTTGAGCTTGTCACGGAAGGCCGCAATCTCTTTCTTGCTGGCGGTCGGACCGATCAGCATCCCATAGCCGCCCGACCCATGTACCTCTTTGACGACAAGATCTGATAGGTTGTCCAATACGTAGGACAGCGACTCGGAGTCGCTGCAGCGCCACGTAGGAACGTTTTTGAGCAGAGGCTTCTCACCCGTGTAGAACTCAACGATTTCAGGCATGTAGGAATAGATCGCCTTGTCATCGGCAATACCCGTGCCCGGCGCGTTTGCGATCGTAATGCCCCCGGCCCGATAGACGTCCAGAATTCCCGGAACGCCCAGCGCGCTGTCCGGGTTGAAATTCAGCGGGTCCAGGAAATCGTCGTCAACCCGGCGGTAAAGAACGTCGATTGGTTTGTAGCCTCGCGTGGTGCGCATGCAGACGCGCCCGTCGACAACCCGCAGATCGTGGCCCTCGACCAGTTCCACGGCCATCTGATCGGCCAGAAACGCATGTTCAAAATAGGCTGAATTGTAGATCCCCGGAGTCAATACCGCGACGGTCGGCTCGCCATCCGCGCAGGCCGGCGCACTGGCCGCAAGCGAGCGCCTCAGATTGCGGGGATAGTCGGATACATTGCGCACATTCGTGGCGCTGAAAAGCTCGGGGAACATCTTCAGCATGGTTTCCCGGTTTTCGAGCATGTAGCTGACCCCGGACGGCGTGCGGGCGTTGTCTTCCAACACGAAGAACTCGTCTGGCCCGGTACGCACCAAATCGACGCCAACCACATGGGTGTACACCTGCCCCGGCGGTGAGACACCCAGCATCTGCGGCAGGAAGGCTTCGTTGCTGGCAATCATCTCTGCCGGAACGCGACCGGCACGCACGATTTCCTGACGGTGATAGATGTCGTGAAGAAACGCATTGATCGCCCGAACCCTCTGTTCAATGCCACGTTCCAGACGTTGCCATTCGCGCCCTGAAATCACGCGCGGCACGATAT
Source organism: Ruegeria sp. BHSB196 (assembly GCF_059613135.1). Taxonomy (NCBI): domain Bacteria; kingdom Pseudomonadati; phylum Pseudomonadota; class Alphaproteobacteria; order Rhodobacterales; family Roseobacteraceae; genus Ruegeria; species Ruegeria sp. BHSB196. The sequence goes on along the minus strand of NZ_JBXWRY010000053.1, from coordinate 11,774 downwards.
CAAATGGTATTAAGCGTTCTTCGGCCTCAGTCTTGCCGTAGACGTTGAAGGTGATCCCCGTCAGCCTGAAAACTTCCTCGGCTTCGTGCTGTTTGGCCCTCAGCCGAGAGACATCTTCCGCGTTGAACCAACGCCCGATCTCTTCGTATGGACCTCTGAGTGATCCGTCGCCGTTGAACATTTCATCAAAAAACTCACTCATGTGACAAGTGTGACGATCAGTTCCGAGTTTGCAAGTTGTACGGTCTTGTTCGGCGGGTGCCTTCGCCGGAAATGCATACTTTTCAAGCTAACTGCTGCGTTGTGTTCTACGATGAGGTGCTGCCGATTTGTTCGAATTGAATTAGAGCGTTTCAGTACTTCTCTGAATCTTGGGGATTCCCATTGGGGTTCAATTGTGGTTCAGGATCCATACTGGTGTGGGAGGCCAGCATGGATGATGAAAGCCTATTCGAATGACCTCAGAGAGCGCGTGGTTGCTGCGATGCAATCGGGGAGGCTTGTCGCAGCGTCGCCGCGCGGTTCGGGGTTGCGCCGTCGAGCGTGGTGAAGTGGACGGATCGCGCGCGGCGGACCGGTTCGGTGAACCCGGCGAAGATGGGCGGGTATCGTCGCCCCTCCTTGAGCCGCATCGGGACTGGCTGCTGGAGCAGGTGCGCGGCTGCCCGCAGGTGACCCTCGCTGTCCTTCAGGGGTGTTGTCAGACAGATTCGAACCAGTCTCGTCAAGGGCAGTGACATTGCCCTTTAGGCCGCGCCAAGCTGGCGCCACTCGGCGAGAGCGGCGTTGCGGATCAGCTTGAAGTTTGCTCGTGTGTAGAGGTGACGCTCCTGGTTGAAATGGTTGTAGACAAAGGAATGGACAGCGGCGAATTTCTGTAGACTTCGCATGCGCCGAAAGCGCTGCATTGCCCGCTCTCGTCGTTGGAATGGCAGGTGTGAATTCTCGACCCGATTGTTCAACCAACGCCCTGTACGCTGCAGATCGGCAGCTCCGATTTCCCGCAAAGCGGCCCGGTAGGAGGGAAACCTGTCGGTCACCAGAACGTCCGGCCGACCACAGCGCCGCATCAATTTTCTGAGGAATTTCAGTGCCGCACGCTTGTTCCGGCGTTTGGTGACAACGGCTTCCAGAACTTCGCCTTCGTGGTCCACCGCCCGCCACATGTAGTGACGTTCGCCGTTGATCTTCACGAAAACCTCGTCGACGTGCCACTGCCATTGCCGCCCGCATCGCAGCCTTTCCGCCCGCCGACGCCGGATTTCAGAGGCGAACACAGGACCGAACCTGTTCCACCAGAACCGGATCGTTTCGTGGCTGACGTCAATGCCGCGTTCGCGCAGGATGTTCTCGACGTTCCGTAGTGAAAGCGGGAAGCGTACGTACATCATGACCGCCAACCGGATGACTTCCGGGCTGCTGTGAGAATACTTGAATGTGTCTCGTTTGGGCATGGCGGGAAGCTACGAGGCCACCCTTCCCGCCTCAACCAGATTCCTTCTGACAAGTCCGTTTGCGAAAACTGGCCTAGGTGCAGACTTGCGGATCGGCACTTCGCGCCATGCTGACTGGAGCAAAGGCCGGCCCCCTTAGTTATTCGAGCGCTCCGATCTGACGCTTCCACGCAAGCCAGGCATCGCGCATCGCGATGGTTTCGGGCCGCAGGTTCTCGATCCCGCTATAGGGCATGTCTACCGCTGCCGGCAGGTCGGGGTAGCGTTCCTTCCAGGCCAGGTGGCGCTCGAGGATGCGCTCGAAGGGAGAGGCCGCCCATGCCCCGACCGGGGTCGCGACCGGGTATTTCTCGCCCGGATCGCGCAACAGGTCGAAGAACGGCGCGACGACGAGGTTCGATCCGGCATCGGCGAGGTTGAGCTTGAAATGCTCCTTGACCACGGCCGACAGTTGAAACGACTGGTATATGAAGACCGTGTCGCGCCGCCCCTTGCCCTCGCCCAGCAGCAGCATTGGCGACTGGTCCACCCCGTCGATGACGCGATCCGTGGGCAGATGCTCCAAACCGCCCGCAATCCGCGCCAGTGTCGTGAAGAGATCCGCCACGTGGATCATGTCGCCCACGTAGCTGTCGGCTTCGATCCCTGCGGGCCACCGGATGAACGCATCCACCCGCACGCCGCCTTCGGTCGCATCGCTCTTGCCGCCGCGATAGATCATCGGGGAGTAGCCGGAATAGGGCGCATACTTGGTGAAGTTGCCGTTGTCGCCCATGATGATGACGATGGTGTTGTCGGCTTTGCCGCTTTCCTCCAGACGGGTGAGCAGATCGCCGATCCATCCGTCGACCTTCTGCATGGACTCGGTCTGGAAGCCGCCATTGGGCGTCGTGAACTGTTCGACATCATCGCGGGTGAAGGTCAGGGGCAACAAGGGCCAGTATTGCAGAAAGAATGGCGAGTCTTGCGTCGCAAGCGCATCAAGCTGTTCCAGAACCTGCCGCTGATAGCGTTCATTCATCTCGAGATACTTGGCCTGCGTCCAAGGCTCACCGGGCGCCAGATCGACTTCCACGGCCGTTTCTCCGGCACGCGCCTCCAACCCCGTCACCATGTCTCCCGGCGATGGGCGAAAGCTGCGATCCAGTACCCAGCGGTCATCGAATTGCGTGTAGTCGGCGCCGATCGTCTGGTTGGACTCGTGCGTGTCGCGCGAAAAGAGCGCCAGTTGGGCCTGCTGATGCACCGGGAAGGCGGCGAAGTCGAAGCCCTGGTTGTGCGGGAAGCTCTCGGCGATATCGCCAATATGCCATTTGCCGACATGGGATGTGTTGTACCCCTCGGCCTTGAGCACCTCGGCCAGCGTCACTTCTTCGGCCGCCATGCCGAAGCCATCCATGGCGACCGAGGTCTTGGCCATGCCGAGACGGTACGGTTGCCGACCGGTCATGAAGGCCACACGGGTCGGCGTGCAGGACGGCTCGGTATACATCCGCATCATCCGCAGGCCGTCTTCCGCGAAATCGTTGATGTTGGGCGTCTCGTAGCCGCGTACGTAGTTGAGATAGGGCGTACCGATCTCACCGAAGCCGATATCGTCGATCAGGATGTAGAGGATGTTCGGAGGCTTGCCGTCATTGGCCTCGCGAAGCTCCGCCAGCTTCGCGTCCACCTCGGCGTCGTCGACCGCCCATTGTTCGGCGTGCTGGCGTTCGAGCACGTAGTACTCTGCATCGTGGACGATTCCGCCCGCATCCTGGGCCAGCGCGGACCCCGCGAGCAGGCACACGGTCATGGAATGGAGGGAACGTAGCATTCTCATTGTCTCCCGTACTGACTTGAGTCTTGGTCGGACCGGCACGGCTCCGTTTGTTCCATCGCGCCGAGGATGATCCTTCGACAGGCCGTGGAAAGCGAGCAGCCCGCTCGCGTTGCGTGTTCCAGAAGCGCGGCGCGCTCTTGCTCCGTCATCATGATGACGATGCGCGCGTTTCTGCGCTGCTGTCCGGGAAGGCTGGGCCGCCCCATGCCATGCGCGGGTTTCTTGAGGGTCATTGCCGGGCTCGTGATCGACTTTGCTGGCAAACATCGCCTATACTCGAAAGCCAGCGCATCAAGAAATCCTCGATCTTCCGAAGCCATGAACGCCACAAGCCCGCCCGTTGTTGCCCTGCAGGAGCCGAATGAGATCGGCCGCTTCACGGCGTGGGATCTGGATTTCCGTCAGATCTCTCCCGGTTCCGGGACGACGCTGGTGTCGGTGCGACGAGGACAACTCGTCTCGACCCTCTGGATTGAGATGCCCAGCCGCGTGCATCAGGTCGGCGCGGCTCCGAGCGAAACGTTGACTTTTGGCTTGCCGGAGCCTGAGGGGCTCACAAGCTGGTTGCGCACGTCGGTCCCGCAGCGGCCGCTCGTTTGTTTCGGAGCAGGCCGCGAGTTCGACGGTGTGAGCGAGGCCGGTTTCTCCGCGCATACCGTCAGCATCAGCCGGGCGGAGTTCGAACGGCTCGCGGATGACTTCGGCCTCGATACGTCGCCTGATGCCGGTCAGCCCTCTGTTTTGGATTTGAAATTAAGGCCGAGAACCGCCTTTCACCTCTCGCGGAAGCTTTCCGAATTCTCGCGCGACTTGTCTGACGGCGCGGCACTAGAGGATGAGGAAGAGCTTACCCTGGCGCTGCTTCTCGCGACGGCGCAAGCCAGTGCGCGACGGGATGAAGGCACATCTCGCATGCGGGATCGAGTGCTGCGCCGTGCTCTCGAATTCATGGACGCCCGTGCCGATGCGCCGCCCAGCATGCGGGAGCTATGCGTCCTGTGCGATACATCGCTCCCCACGTTGGAACGCGCCTTTCTCGAAAGGTTCGACATGGGTCCAAAGGCCTACCTCACCGCTCTGCGGATGAACCGGGTGCGACAAGACCTGCTGGCGAGAACGCACGGGAACAGGGTCGCTGATGCGGCGAACCAATGGGGTTTCTGGCATTTGGGGCAGTTCGCCAAGGACTATCGAAAAATCTTCAAAAACCTCCCTTCGGAGGATCTGAACCGACGCTTGTAGCCTGCCAAACCTGTCCGTCCGATGACCCTCGGCCGAGTCCCCCTCATATGATGAGTTGGAGGTCAAGGGGTGTACGACCATTTGTTGCCCTTTCTTTCTGCCATCGATGGTATCCCGTTGCGCCCATTCTCAGTACCGGCAGGTCGAGCCTCACCTGTACCACCTCATATCCGGTCGCCGCTCGGGACGGCTGCTCACGATCGATGCCGCCGCTGCGCCAAGGTCAAGGCGCAAGCCCGGCATAGGCTGCGATCTGGCGCCGGTTGTCGAACTTCCGGAACAGTCCCTCATGCACCAGAGTGCTGGCAAACTCCGCGCCAATACCCTTGATGTCTTTGAGCATCGCCTGCGGTGAAGCCTTACCCGCCCGCATCGCAGCCTTTCCGCCCGGCGACGCCGTATTTTGGAGGCGAACATCGGGCCGAACCTTTTCCACCAGAACCGGATCGATTCGTGGCTGACGTCAATGCCGCGCTCGTGCAGCAGGTCCTCGACGTTCCTGAGTGAAAGCGGGAAGCGTACGTACATCATGACCGCCAACCGGATGACTTCCGGGCTGTTGTGAAAATACTCGAATGGGTCGCGTTTTTGCATGGCGGGAAGCTACGAGGCCACCCTGCCCGCCTCAACTAGACTCCTTCTGACAAGACCACGGGAGTTTTGTTAGGAGGCAATTCCAGAGCATAGTTATTTCACTTCGTGCAACGCTGCCTGTTTCAAAAAAGTTTACTTGCACAATTGGGCGATGTCGTATTTGGTTGATGATGTCGTTTTTGGACCATCGTGCCAATTACGAATTTTGGGCGCGATGACCGCGCCCCAAGCAGCCGCTTTATCCGTTCAGGCTGGCTGCTTTTGGTTTCTCACACGAACCGATGAGAGTTCCATGGCTTTTTTTGAACCTATTCATCCCGCCGCGCGGGTCTACGCTGACGAAGTCGTCGCAGGAACCTTGTCGCGTCGCGAGTTTCTGACACGTGTCACATCTCTGGGTGTCACCGTTACCGCTGCCTACGGGCTGCTGGGCCTGTCGGCGCCCGTAAGGGCGGCAACGCAAGCCCAATCCGGCGGCACGTTGCGCATCGAGTCGACCGTCAAGGCGCTGAAAGATCCGCGGACCTATGACTGGCCGCAGATGTCCAATTTTACCCGAGGCTACCTTGAATATCTGGTCGAGTATCAGATCGATGGCAGTTTCAAACCAATTCTTTTGGAGAGTTGGGAGGTGAATGCCGACGCCACGGAATACACGCTCAATGTCCGCCCCGGTGTGACCTGGAACAACGGCGAGGCGTTCACGGCGGAGGATGTCGCATACAATATCTCGCGTTGGTGCGACACGTCCGTGGAGGGCAATTCGATGGCGTCACGGATGGGATCGCTTGTGGACACAGAGACGGGACAGGTCCGCGAAGGGGCCATCGTGGTCGTGGATGATGCAACCTTGCGTCTTGTGCTGGGCCAGCCTGATATCACCCTGATCGCCGGCTTTTCTGACTATCCGGCGGCCATCGTGCATCCAAGCTTCAACGGCGACCCGCTGGATAACCCCATCGGCACCGGCCCCTATCTTCCGGGCGCGTTTATTGTTGGCGAGAAGGCCGTGTTGGTGAGAAACGAAGACCACGAATGGTGGGGTCAGGGCGCGTATCTCGACCGGATCGAATACCTTGATTTCGGAACCGAACAGGCAGGCATCGTGGCGGCCGTGGATTCCGATGAGGTCGACATGGTCTATGAATCCATTGGCGATTTCATCTTCGTTCTGGATGGAATCGGCTGGACAAAGTCGGAAGCCGTCACCGCCAACACCGTTGTGATCCGCACCAATCAGGCCGCTGAAGTGATCGGTGAAACACCTTATGCCGACGCGCGGGTGCGCCGGGCGCTTGCGATGGCGGTGGACAATTCCGTTCTTCTGGAGTTGGGCTTTTCTGGAAATGGACGCGTGGCGGAAAACCACCACGTATCACCGATCCATCCGGAGTATGCGGAATTGCCTACTCCGGTTTTCGATCCCGAAGGCGCCAAGGCGTTGATGGACGACGCCGGGATGAGCGATTTCGAGCATGAACTGATCTCGATCGATGACACCTGGCGCAAGAACACGTCGGATGCCGCCGCCGCGATGTTGCGCGATGCGGGCATAAACGTTAAGCGCACAGTGCTGCCGGGGTCGACGTTCTGGAACGACTGGGCCAAGTATCCATTTTCGACTACGGATTGGGCGCAACGGCCATTGGGTGTGCAGGTGCTTGCACTGGCCTACCGCTCCGGTGAGCCGTGGAATGAAAGTGCGTTTGCCAATGCGGAGTTTGATACGCTTCTGGGCGAGGCGTTGGCAATTGCAAACGCTGACCAGCGGCGCGAAGTCATGGCCAAACTGCAGAAAATCATGCAGGACGAAGGGGTGATCATTCAGCCTTATTGGCGATCGATCTACCGCCATCACAAAGAAAACATCGTCGGGGCAGAGATGCACCCGACATTTGAAATCCATGTCACCAAACTGGGTTTTGCTGCCTGACTGGGAGGCGCACGGGCGGTGGTGTCAGACGGATGCGAACCAGTCTCCACAAGGGCAGTGACGCAGCCCATTAGGCGGTGCCAAGTTGACGCCACTCGGCGAGAGCGGCGGCGCGGTTTTCTTTGGATTTGGCTCTGGCGTAGTGCCTGCGCTCCGCATGGAACAGATTGTAGCCGAGGCATGGAAGGCGGCGAATTTCTGTAAACTTCGCATTCTACGGAAACGCTGCATCGCTCGTTCTCGTCGCCGGAATGGCAGGTGCGAATTCTCGCCCGATTGTTCGGCCAAAGGCCTGTTTTCTGCCTGTCGGCATTGCCGATGTCCTTGAATGCAGCGCCGTAGGACCGAAGCCGATCCGTCACAATGATTTCTGGCCGGCCATAACGCTTCATTGGTGTCTTGATGAATTTCAACGCGGCTTTCTTGTTTCGCGTCCTTGTCACAAAGCTTTCCAGGACTTCGCCTTCGTGATCCACGGCCCGCCAAAGATAGCACCGCTCGCCGTTGATCTTCACAAACATCCCATCCAGGTGCCATCGCCAATTGGCGTCTCCGCGCAGGTGCAGGACGCGTTTCCTGCGGATCTCGGCTGCAAACTTCGGCCCAAACCGCTGCCACCAGAACCGTACCGATTCATAACCCATGTCGATGCCGCTCTCATGCAGACGATCTTCCACATTCCGACGCGACAGCGGAAACCGAATGTTCATCACCACCGCCAGGCGAATGATCTCTGGCTGGTTCGGAAATGACGGAACGGGTTTGGAGTCGTCATGGCCAGACGCTACGAAACCGCCCTGCCCGCCTCAAGCACCATCCCTCTGACAACGCCGCCGAAGCTTTCATCCTGTTTTCAAAAGTTTTCGTGAGGAGCGACAAGCACCCGAATGGCAACGGCTGTGAAGAACAGACCACTGCCCGAAAGAACGAAAACATGCCAGATCGTGTTGTGATACGGTAGCCATTCCACGAGATAGAACGCTACCCCAACGGTATATACGACACCGCCCGCAATCATCAGAACCAGAACGGTTTGAGGCAACTCGGCCAAAACACCCTGCCCGGCCCACACGATGGCCCAACCCATCATCAAGTACAACGCGAGGCCGAACCACCGGAATCGGTGCGGATCGATCATCTTCAGCACCGACCCGATCGTGGCCGAGGACCACAGCCCGATCAGCAAACCTGGCGCCTGACCGCCCGACAGCAGCAGGAACGGTGTATAGGTTCCGGCGATCTTCACATAGATCCCCGAGTGATCGAGTCGCCGAAGAAGTTCGGACCAACGTGGGCATTGGCTCATGTTGTACAGCGCTGAAAAGCTGAGCATCAGCACAAGCGTCACGCCATAGATCATCACGCCCCAAGCTGCGGCCGGTTCAGGGCCAAACTGAATCGTCTGGGAAACCAGTATTGGTACCGCAACGATCGCAGCACCGACGCCCAGAACATGCACAACACCGTCGCTAACGCGTTCGGCGCGGCTGTAGGCGGGGCGGATTTTTGCAAAAGACCACATCGTTTTCAAAGTAAACACCGTATCGATTTCGGACAAGTTCGACGCCCATCACGTCTCGGTGTTGCCCGGCCGGCATGGCATCCCCGGCTATGACGGCTGATCGCCGGCCTTTGGATCCTTGTAGCGGTTGAGGTCTAGTACCCCCGCCTGAATCGGGAACTGCTGCTGAAAGATCTCGTGCAATCGGTCACTAAGTTTCCAAAAATCGGGGCTGGTTCTGCGCACGCCATACTTGGCGACAAAGTGCATGTAGTCCCTTTGTGACGCAATCGATTTCATATCCCTCGTGAATTCGGGCAATCCACCCTGACCGACCCAAAAGAAGAAATTCGGATAGCTTCCGATCAGCACGGGCAAAATGGTCAGCACGTCATCTTCGGGCTCGCGCCGCGCCTCTTCGTGGAACAGGAACGCCACGTTGGAATGTGCCTTGTCATGTACCAGCGTAAAGATCTCGTCGCCGCCATCCTCTGCCTCGACGACCAGAACCGACAGGTCGGGCAAGTACCGGACCCACCCGCCCGTTCGGTTGGCCAATTCCCGCAACTGAACTCCTGCCCGGCCCTGTATGCAGTCCCCCTGCGTGCATCGGTTGATGGGGTCGGTCACCGGCCACAATCCGTCGCCGCGGTTCAGAAGACTTTGAAGGAACTCAGCCTTTGGATCGGCGGTTTCGAAGTCAATCCCGGTGGGAAACTCGTCATCGACACGGCGCTGATGCCAATAGGTGTGCAATTCGGCCAGAAAGCCCCGATACCAGCCGTCATGCATCTTTGTGCGGATGCCTGCCGGCATGAAGGTCAGGAAATTGTCTTCGCTCTCCATCCGCAGTTCATCCATGTAGAGCCGCGTGGCAAGCTGATGCGCGACCCGCCCGAACACGTCGTATCCGGCAACAAGGTTGTAATAGATTCGCTCGAACACAGGATAGTCGATTACCCAAGCGGTTTCGGGAATGCCGCCGTGAAATCCGGTCATTGCCGAGGCATTGTCGAAATGGCGGAACACGGTGATCAAAGCCTGCGGATTGGTTCCCCCGCCATCCCAGATCGCGTCATAGCCAAACCCAGCCACATGCGCAGGGCTGTTGCGGTACCGTGCATCCCGAAACTCGAGGTATTGCACCTGGTTCCGGTGATGGAGCGACTGAAGGTCACCCAGAACACCTTCAGTCGCCTTTGAGACAGGCAGTTCAAGATAGGCCGCGCCATCGGCCAGATAGCTGGGGTCAGTCACCGAAAGATCGGCGTCGGGATCGAGGAAGCTGACCCAGAACCTGTCCTCGATCACATTGACTGCCGTCTGACCATGGCAGACAGGGCCGCGAATGAAGCTGCGCACAAAAAACAGCGCGTCATCCAACAGAAACTCATATCTACTTCGGGCCGGGATCGGCGCGAAAGTGCTGAACGGGTTGCCCCCTTCCTCCTCGCCGTATTGCGGCAGTTGCGACAGCGACCAGGCAGGGTCGAGGAACAGTTCCCGATACCGCGACATGCGGTCTGGCCCAATCTGGTAGACCAGGTGCTCTTTGTGCACGATGGCCTCGGTTACGAGTTGAAGCCGATAATAGAACGGGTCTGCGCCGGGGTCGTCAAATGGGCGCCGCGTGGCGATGACATCGATCTCTTTGCCCGGAGGGGTGGTCGCGCGAACGACCCGGAAGAACCTGCGCGGGTCGTCGCCCGGAAAATGCAGTCGCGCAAGGAACAAGTGCTCGTACAGATAGCGACTCATCAACTGGCTCCGCAGGTCGTCAGAGTTGAGAAACGCCTCCCAGTCGTCGATCCGCGCCTGGATCGCGTCGGGGATATCAGCGGAAGCGGGAAGTGGCGCTCCGCTACGCGCCCAGGTCATGAGCATCTGGAACTCGTCGTCCTCCAGCGGGGCCGTGGCATAGGGCATGCCCCCCAGTGGGTGGCTGTCACGGTAAGCGCCGAACTCTTGTGGGGAAGGACAGACAAGTGGGCGGTTGATCGACAGGCCAAGTTCTTCGGGAACAGGCTCGTCAGCGGGCAACGGGTTCTGACGCCCAAGATCCAGATAGCTTTCCAACAGGCTCGGGCCTACGGACTGCCGCCCCGGATCGCGGGTGACCGTGTGAAACCCAAGCGCGCGCCATTCGGGAATGGTCTCGGCGTCGATACCCAATCGCGTGGGTTGTGCATCCTTGAGGCGGTCGGTGTCGTAAACAGCCCGTCCCGTGCCACCGCGAAGCAGCCCGTCCAGCGATGTCAATTTCAGTTGGCACGGCGCGTCATAGCAGCTGTGGCAAACGACACAACGCCGATCGATGAGGGACTTGACGTCCGCCACGCCCGTCTCGGGCTGTACAGAACTGGTCTGGGCCGGGAGACCGGTTGGAACGACCGCGAGGACGGCGCAGCCCATGGCAATGCAAATCACGATTACCAGATTGATCAGATGTCCGCTTTTCTGCACTGGTGCGTCTCCCCGCCAAATGAAACTTCGGCACTACAAACCTGTCCTTCAAAGCAAGAAATAGCGAGAAAATTCCTGTTTGTCCGCCGACGACGGATGGAAGCATGGCATTGGGTGCTGTCATTTGTGGACGTATATGGACCCTGCCTAATTGCAACGGTCTGGTTGGGTCTGGTTCGGTGATCACGATTGCTGACGTATATCCGGCTTCTCAGAGCGGCCCGATACATCGTCGCCGCGAGCCCCGATGGATTTCCGCGCGCTTCTCCCTCAACGGCTCCAAGGCATAGGCATTGGCCTTGCCGGTCCACAAATCAGGGTCAAGAAGCGTCGGGTCGCATCCCTTCACCATCTCCTGCCAGGTTGCTGCAATATTCTTGGAAGGTCATCCGTGTTCTGGTTATTTCGTTGTTGGCGTCAGTTCGGCAATACAGTCTCAGCCGGGCGATAGGACTCGCCTCGCGACAAGATCGACCACACGATCCTGGCATTCTTGTTGGCAAGAGCGACAGCGACGATGTTCGGATGCCGCCGCTCCCGCATCCTGCCGATCCATTGGCTTCTGGGATCCTCCTTGCCCTGGGCTTTGCCGAGAACGGCCCTGGCACCGTGAATCATCAGTGTGCGCAAATATCGGTCGCCGCGCTTACTGATCCCGAACAGCCGGGACTTCCCGCCACTCGATCTTTGCTTGGGAACCAGTCCGAGCCAAGCGGCAAACTGGCGTCCGTTCTTGAAGCAGCTTCGGTCACCGATCGCCGCTAC
>NZ_JBXWRY010000052.1:0-26536 GCF_059613135.1 Ruegeria sp. BHSB196 | reverse complement strand
GTGTGGACGTGGGTGTCGCCCCAGAAGACACGGGACGGAAAACTGCGTTGCGCGTTTGGCGAGTAGGCCTTGCCGGGATAGAGACCTTGCAGTGACTCCTCTGACGGTATGAACTGAGCCGACCCGGTGTTTGCAGACAGGCAGAGCGCCGATGCGGTTGCGATTAGAATTACCGACTTCATGCTGAGCCTCCCGCAAATTCAGCCAACTCTCAAACAGTATCATGGACATCGCTTGTTGCGAAGATCAAAGCAACCTGTGGGTCGGGCTGTCTGGCCGAGCGCGGCATCGATGTCAGCCATGAGGCCGTTCGGTTTTGGTGGCATCGTTTCCGACCGGTGTTTGCTGCCGAAATCAGAAAACGGCGCGTGACAGGGATCAAGTCCAGCCAATGGCGATGGCATCTCGACGAGTTGTTCGTCAAGATCAACGATGAACGGTACTATCTCTGGCGCGCGGTGGATCACGAAGGCGATGTCTTGGAGGGCTTTGTGGCAAAGACTCGCGACAACACCGCAGCGTTGAAATTCCTAAGGAAAGCAATGCGAAGGCAGGGTCGTCCCGAAGTCATTTCGACCGATCGGCTTGGATCCTACGGTGCGGCTTCGAACGATATTGGTGCCGGCCATCGCCAAGAAACCGGTCGTTTGTTGAACAACCGCGCTGAGAATTCTCAACTTCCTTTCCGGCGACAGGAGCTGGCGATGTTGAGGTTTCGGCGAATGGGAAACCCGCGGAAACTCGCCGCCTTCCTCGCGTTGGTCTACAACCTGTTCGACTTGGAATGCAGCCTGTACTCCAGGCCAAAACTCAAGCTGGGTCGCGCCGCCGCTTTCGCAGAGCGGCGCAGTCTCCGTACGGAAAAATGGACAGCGATCCTGTCCTTGGCGAGACAGGTGTGAATTCGTATGGCCGCTTCCTGTGTAGGTCAAAACGCTTCACATCATATGTGTGTGCATCCGTATCGCCAGATTTCCCAGAATCCAAACTGTGCCGCCTATGATTATCAGCAGCACGAAGGTTGAGAACAGTATCAGGTCCAGATCCTCACGGCTGCTGCGGCGGCGGTCGATATGCAGGAAGTAGACCAGCTGAACGATCAATTGCGCCAACCCCAACAGGCCGATTGCCAGATAGACGCCTTTGGTCTCGATGCCGAACCAATAGGCAATTGCGAACACGATCAGAGTCAGCAACAGCGAGCCGCCATAGCCGATCACATATCGGCGCCGCTCGCGCTTGTGCATTTCGGAGTGCTTATCCATAGGCCAGCCCTCCGAAATACACGATTGTGATGATGCCGATCCAGATCAGGTCCAGGAAGTGCCAGAACAGCGCCAGCCGAACCACGCGCGAAACCACCAGGTCGGTCATCCCCATCACCCGCAGCTGAATGCCTAGGACGATCAGCCACACACAGCCCGCGGCCACATGCAGCCCGTGCAGGGGCACCAGCCCGTAGAAGGCGGACAGGAAGCCGCTGCGCTGTGGAATGCCACCCTTTTCCGCCATCGACATGAAGTCGCGGATCTCGAGCACCAGAAAACTCAGCCCCAGGATCAGCGTGACTCCGAACCAGAGCACGATCCGCCCGCGCGGCAGGTTGTATTTCAGCGCCAGCATCGCCAGACCCACGGTCAGGCTGCTGGTCAGCAGGATCAGAGTCTGGGCGAAGATGCTGTACAGATCGAACAGCTCGTGCGGGCCGGGGCCTCCGGCCTGGGCGTCGATCATGGTGATGTAGATGGCGAACATCAGCCCGAAATAGACCAGATCGCTCATCAGAAAGACCCAGAAGCCGAAGGTCACCACCTCGGTCGCCTTGTGCGCGCTTGCCCTCCCGCGCCCCAGGTTCAGGCCGGGATAGCTGTGGGTTGGTGCAGGCTTCATGTCGCCGCCTCCAGATCGGGCCGGGCAAGCCCGGTATTTTCCGGCGCGCTTTCATGATCCCGGTTCACGGGGGTCGCGTTGCGGACCAGTTCCAGCCAGGCTTCGTGCCGTTTGCGTACCTCTTCGGCGGGCACCACCACCTCGGTATCGGTCTGGAAGGTCCACAGAATGAACGACAGGATCATCATCGCCGTCATCAGAGCCGCCAGCCACCAGATCCACCAGACCAGCGCGAACATCCACACGCCACTGAGCACACAGAGCACGAAACCGATGCTCGTATTGCGCGGCATCGTGATGTCCTCGTACTCGTCGGGGTGCGGATAGGCCGTGCCGCGCTCTTTCGCGGCGGCGAAATCGTCCCGGTCCGTGACATGCGGGATGATCGCGAAATTGTAGGGCGGCGGCGGTGCGGGGATCGACCATTCCAGCGTGCGGGCGTCCCAGGGGTCGCCGACCGGAACGCGGGTCTGTTCACGGTTGCGAATGCTGACCCACAGCTGAACGATGATCGACAGCAAAGCGGCCAGAATGACCAGTGCGCCGATGACGGCCGTGATCATGTAGGGGTGAAAGCTCGGGTCTTCCCAGCTGTAGGACCGGCGCGGCATCCCCATCAGCCCCACGAAATACAGCGGCAGGAAGGTCAGCATGAAACCCACCGTCCACAGCACGACTGAAATTCGCCCCCAGGTCTCGTCCAGGCGGAAGCCGAACGCCTTGGGGAACCAATAGTTGTAGCCCGCCAGCAAGCCGAACAGGACACCCGGCAGCAACACGTTGTGGAAATGCGCGACCAGGAACAGGGTGTTGTGCACCTGATAGTCCACGGTCGGGTTGGCCAGGATCACCCCGCTGAGGCCCCCGATCACGAACAGCATCAAAAAGGCCAGGCCATACAGCATCGGCACCGAGAAGCGGATGCGGCCGCGATAAAGGGTGGCCATCCAGTCATAGACTTTAACGCCGGTGGGAATGGCGATCAGCATCGTGGCGATGCCGAAGACCGCGTTGATCAGGGCGCTTTGACCCATGGTGAAGAAATGGTGCAGCCAAACGGTGAACGACAGCACCGCGATCGACATCGTGGCGATCACCAGCGAGTTGTAGCCATAGAGCCGCTTGGCCGAGAAGGTCGCGAAGACCTCGGAATAGATGCCATAGGCCGGCAGAACCAGAAGATAGACCTCGGGGTGGCCGAACAGCCAGAACAGGTTGGCATAGTTCATCATGTTGCCGCCCAAGTCATTGGTGAAGAAATGGAAATCCAGGTATCGGTCGGCCGCCAGCAACAGCGCCGCCACCCCCAAAGGCGGCATGGCAAACACGATCAGGATCGAGCTGCAGATGATCGTCCAGCAATACATCGGCAGCCGCATGAACTTCATTCCCGGCGCGCGCAGCTTGTAGATCGTGACGGCAAAGTTGATCCCGGTCAGCGTGGTGCCGATGCCCGACACCACGATCGCCCAGATCCAGTAATCCGGCCCCACGCCCGGATTGAAGGCCGCACCGGTATAGGGCGGATAGGCCGTCCAGCCGCCGGTCGAGAACTCGCCCACCACCAGCGACACCATCAGCATCATCCCCGCCGAAACCGTTAGGCCGAGGCTGATCTGGTTCATCACCGGAAAAGCCACGTCGCGTGCGCCGATCATCAGCGGGACGAGGAAATTCGCTAGTCCGAACACGAAGGGCACCGCCACGAAAAAGATCATGATCGTGCCATGGGTGCTGAACAGCTCGGCGAAATGCTCGGCCTCGAGAAAACCCTCGCCCGGTCCGGCCGCCTGTTGGGCGCGCATGACGACTCCTTCCAGTACGCCGCGCGCCAGCATGACGATGGCAAAGACGATATACATGATGCCGATCTTCTTGTGATCGGCGCTGGTCAGCCAGTCGCGCCACAGCGGCCCCCACAGGCGAAACCATGTCAAAAGGCCAAGAACGACAACGACACCGGCGATCATGATGGCGGCGGCGGCGTTGGCCACGATTTCGTTCGTGTTGGGATCCCGGATCAAGCCCGCGACCGGAAAGGCATCCCAGCTGAGACGGCCAAACAAAGCCGATTCGGTGGATGTCATTGGCTCGCCTCCTGCCCGAAATCGGCCGTTCCGGGTTGTTGGTTCGGCGGCAGGGGTTCGCCGCTGTGGTACCTTCGCAGAATTGTGTGTAACAGATCGCCGTCATCCAACCTGAAATACAATGCGTTGTCGGGCATCTGGGCCGTTCCCAGCGCCGCCTGTACCTCATCCCGGTCCGTCCGCTTGGCGAGTATCTGGTAAGTGCCCGGGTCCAAAAGGATGCCATTTGTGCGCACGCCCTCGACCCAAGCGTTAAAATCGCCCGGTTGCATGGCAATCGTCTGGAACTTCTGCTTGGTGAAGCCGCGCCCGTTATATTGCGTGTTTTCGCCCTGCATCGTTTCTGGCGCATCGGCCACCAGATGCAGCTGCGTTGTCATCCCCGGCATCGCGTAGATCTGCCCGGCCAGCGCCGGGATCATGAATGACTGCATGACGGTATCGGTTGTCAGCGTCAACGCCACCTTCTGCTTGATCGGAATGCCAAGCTCTCCGACGCTGGCGATGCCGAGATCGGGATAGATAAACAGCCATTTCCAATCCAGTCCCACAACCTGAACCCGAACCGCGGGTTCTTCACCGAATGGCGCAGCGTAGGGGTCCAGCCGGTGCGTGGCTTTCCAAAGATATACCGACAGCAATGCCACGATCACGACCGGTACGCCCCACATGAGGAACTCCAGCTTTGCCGAGAAATCCCAATCGGGCCGGTAGGCGCCTCCACCGCTTCTGCGGCGATACCGCAGTGCGATAATCGGAACGAGGACCAGAACCGGGATCACGGCGATCAGGATCAAAGCCGTGGCGCGTATGAGATGCGTCTTTTGAACGGCGGCTATAGGCCCTTGCGGGTCCAAGAAACTGTTGCTGGCTGCGGCCGTTTCAGCGGACACCAGTAGCGCAGCAAAGACCGCCAGTACCGGCAATGCGATAGGTGTGATCCGGGACATGGCTACGACTACTGATCCTTTCTAGGCCGGAGTTACCCACAACTGTCGGCAGAGTTCGAGAATTACTCAAGGGGCAGAATAGAGTAAGCCGACGGTTGTGTCGCAAATTTTGGACCCAGCCTACCTAATCACGTGCGACCGGCCCCCGCTGGTCCCTCGTTCAAAACGGGAGTTTGCGGTTATGATTTGATCGTCGTCGGTTTCGGGTGGGCAATCGCGCGGGGCGCGGAGCCCTCAAATGATCGCCCGACGGGGATCTCGGTGCCGTCCTTCGTGCGGATGATGCGTTTGCGGTCCTCCTGCTGGATTTCATTGATGGCGGCGGCGGAGACCCGAAGGCAGCGATCCTCCATCCGCATTTACTGGATCGTGCCAGACTGCCCCTCCGGACGGCGGGACAGGTGCCCGATGGTCGGGCGCGCGTCAGTGGTCTCCTTCGGCGATTGAACGATGGATTCCGAAGCTTGCCATCAGCGTTCCCCGCGGTTGTAGGGCACCATGAGCGCCGCAGGAACCTCGGCGCGGCGCGACATCAGGATCAGTGCCAGGATCGACAGGACATAGGGAATCATCAAGAAGATCTGGTAGGGCACGAGCACTCCCAATGCGGTTTGTTGCAGGCGGATTTGCAAGGCGTCGAAGGCAGCAAAGAGAAGCGCACCCAAAAGCGCCTTGCCTGGCCGCCAAGCGCCGAAGACAACCAAAGCGATACATATCCAGCCGCGACCGTTGACCATCTCAAAGAAGAAGCTGTCGAAGGCCGACATGGTGAGAAAAGCACCTCCAACGGCCATCAACCCCGACCCCGTGATGACAGCACCCATTCTGAGCGCAGTGACGGACAGCCCCTGAGCCTCTACTGCAGACGGGTTCTCTCCGGCTGCCCGCAGGGCCAGTCCCAGCGGCGTCCTGTAAAGCACGAAAGCAGTCACTCCGACGACCAGAAAGGCCAGATAGGTCAACGGGGTTTGGTTGAACAACGCCTGCCCCAGGACGGGTATCTTGGACAGGATTGGTATTTCAAATGGTTGAAAGGGTGTGATCCGCGGGGGGCTCGAAACTTCGGGCAAGGCCAGGCGATAGGCGTAGTAGGCGGCTGACGTTGCCAAGAGCGTTATGCCAAGGCCCACGACGTGCTGCGACAGCCCGAAAGGCACAGTGAGCGTCGCATGCAAAAGCCCGAAGAGCATACCTGCCGCCATCGCGACAACCACGCCGGTCCAAAGCCCGGTACCGGCATAGACCGCCATCCATCCTGCAAAGGCGCCAGCCACCATGATCCCTTCGATCCCGAGGTTCAGCACCCCCGCGCGTTCGCAGATCAACTCGCCAATGGTCGCGAAGATCAGCGGCGAAGCGATACGCACGGCTGCAGCCCAAAAGCTGGCGGACAGAAGGATTTCCAGGATCTCCATCAGCCCCTCACGATCCTGAACCGTGTCAGCAAGATAGCGAGGACCATGAACAGAAGTGCAGTCGCCAGCAGGAGGTCCGCGACGTAAGTGGGCACACTGGCCGCGCGGCTCATACCGTCGGCGCCGACAAACACGCCCGCGACGAAGATCGCGGAAACGACAACTCCCAGTGGGTGAAGCAGCGCGAGCATGGCGACGATTATGCCGGTGTAGCCAAAGCCAGGGCTCAAATCGAGCGTGAGCGATCCCTTGAGCCCAGCGACTTCCGAGAAACCGGCCAGAGCCGCAAGCCCGCCAGATAGAAACGCGGTCTTGAGGAGGACGCGATTCACCGGAATACCTGCAAACCGGGCTGCTCTTGGATTCTGACCCACAGCCCGGATTTCGTACCCGAGCGTAGTACGGGTCTCGATCACCCAGACGACAACGGCAGAGATCAGAGCAAGTGCAAAGCCCCAGTGCAGGCGAAGCCCCTCGACAATCCGCGGAAGGCGTGCTTCTGCGTCCAGCCTGGGCGATTTCGGCCAACCCATGCCCATGGGATCCTTTAGCGGCCCTTCCAGGAGAAGCGAGATGAAAAGAAGCACGATGAAGTTCAGGAGGAGTGTCGTGACCACCTCATCAACGCCGAACCGGGTCTTCAGGATGACCGGGCCCAGCAGCATCAGTGCCCCTCCGAGCATGGCGGCAAAGCCGACCAGTATCAGTGGTTGCGGCCCAGGTAGACCCAAGGCCGAAGTCCCAAAGATGACGGTGACAAGTGCGCCTATGTAAAGCTGTGCCTCCGCCCCGATGTTCCAAAGCTTTGCGCGAAAGGCGACGGCCACGGCCAGGCCTGTGAAGATCAGGGGCGTTGCCCGATTCAAGGTTTCGAGCGCGGCGAACTTTGAACCGACGGCCCCCTTCAATATCAGTCCCAACGTGGCGAAAGGATTGGCGCCTGCAAGGAGAACGAGGAACGACACAACGACAACCGAAAGCCCCAGCGCCGCGGCAGGAAACCCCAGAGATCGCGCGAGGGACGGGTTGGCGATCGGTTCAAGCCGCACGTTCAAACCCTTCCCCGGCCATCCATCGCCCAAGCTCGGCGGGTGTTATCGTTCCACGGGGGAATTCAGGCGAAAGCTGACCCTCGTACATTACCCGGACCACGTCCGCTAGCCCCACGATTTCATCGAGGTCTTCAGAGATCAGCAGGATCGCTGCACCCGCATCTCTGGCCGCTATCAGACGCTCCTGAACGTAGGTCACGGCCCCAATATCCAACCCGCGTACAGGCTGGTTGGCGAGGATGATCCTCGGATCGGATTCCAGAGCGCGGCCAAGGATGAGTTTTTGCATGTTGCCGCCTGACAGCAGACGAATCCGCGTCTCCGGACCGGGGCAACGCACGTCGTATCGCGCGATCAGCTTCTTCGCGTAGGTTTGAGCCGCGGCCCAACGCATCCAACCAGCTCGGCTTATCTCGGGATCCCTGTAACTCTCCAGGATCGCGTTTTCGGTCAATGAGAAATCGGCAATACTGCCGACGCTGTGGCGGTCCTCGGGAATCCGCCCGATCCGAGCCGCAAGGGACGCGCGCGGAGTCCAGTTTGCGGCCTTCTCTTGACCAAGCCACATTTCGCCGCTCTCCGGCGTGGCCTCGCCCGACAGCAGATCTGCCAGGGCACCTTGTCCGTTGCCGGAAACTCCGGCAAGGCCCATGATCTGGCCTGCGCGCAAGTCCAGATCGACGTTTCGGAGTCCAGTTCTGTGACCGGGAGGGTGCGCAGACACACCGCGCAGGCTGAGAAGGGTGGCACCAGGCCTTGCGTGGGATGGCACGGGTTGGGTTATCTCCGCACCGACCATAAGCTCAGCGAGAGCATGAGGTGTCGTTTCATCCGTACGCGTTTCGCCCACGAGCTTGCCATGTCGCAGCACGAGCACCCGGTCCGAGATCGCCATAACCTCGTGCAACTTGTGGGAAATGAAGATGACGGAAAGGCCTTGATCAACTGCGCGGCGCAAAGTTTCGAACAGCGCATCGGCTTCCTGTGGTGTGAGCACCGCTGTCGGTTCGTCCAGGATCAAGATGCGGGCGTCGCGGTAAAGTGCCTTCAGGATTTCCACGCGTTGCCGCTCGCCCACCGACAACTGGCCTGTCTTGGCCGAAGGGTCGACGGCCAGGCCAAACTCTTCGGCGAGCGCCATCACGCGCGCCTGCGCTGCCTGGCGGCCCCGACCCAGCGACCAAAAGGGAGCAGTGCCCAGAAGGATGTTTTCCAGAACGGTGAGGTTGTTGGCGAGGGTGAAATGCTGGTGGACCATGCCGACACCCGCCTTCAACGCCGCCCCGGTTGCACCCGCAGGCAGAACTTGCCCAAACACCTCTACTGTCCCTTCGTCCGCAGTGTAATGGCCGAAGAGGATGTTCATGAGAGTTGTCTTGCCGGCGCCGTTCTCGCCAAGTAGCGCGATGACCTCGCCCCGGTGAAGCGTCACGTCTACAGCGTCATTTGCCGTCAAACCGCCAAATCGTTTGGTGATACCGGTGAGGCGCAGGACAACTTCCTGCGCCTTGTTCGTGTTGGTCATCAGGATGACACAGGCTCTGAATCGTCCACTTCGACAACATAGGTGCCGGCCCGAATTGCGGCCTCGCGTTCCGCCACAAGCGCCATCGCTTCGGCTGGAACCTTGCCTTCGAAAGTGCCGAGAGGCGCCAGAGAGCAGCCGCCCTCTTTCATGTAGGAATAGAGCCCGTAATTGGCCGCAGTGAAGCTGCCGTCGGCCACCGCCGCAAGAGCTGCTTGCAACGTCGGCTCGAAATGCCAGAGCGCCGAGGCGACCACGGTATCCGGATAGTCCGCCTGAGTGTCGATGACATTGCCGATTGCCAGAACGCCGCGTTCCTGGGCCGCATCCGAAACGCCAAAACGCTCGGCATACATCACGTCGGCGCCGTTTTCGATCATTGCAAAAGCCGTCTCCTTGGCCTTGGGCGGATCGAACCATGAGCCGATGAACGACACCTGGAAGGTCGCGTCGGGTTTCATTTCGCGCACGCCTGCCATGAACGCGTGCATCAGCCTATTGACCTCCGGAATCGGGAAGCCGCCAACCATTCCGATATTGCCTGCCTCGCTCATGGCACCAGCAATGATACCAGTCAGATAGGCCGCATCCTGGATATAGTTGTCGAAAACGGCGAGATTGGGATAGGCCGGATCCTCAAGAAAGGATGACCCCAACAGGAACGCGGTATCCGGGTAGTCCAGAACCACCTCACGTGCTTCGGCCTCAACGCCGAAAATCTCACCCACTATCAGCTTTGCGCCGCCCTCGGCATACTCGCGCATGACACGGGTATAGTCCGTATTGGCTGTGTTTTCGGTAAATTCATAGGTAATCTGGCCAGCGGCTTGCGCCGCCTCTGCTGCAATGTGGATGCGACTGACCCATTGCTGTTCGACCGGAACGGTGTATATGCCTGCAACACTCAAAGGCTCTTGCGCAACGACGCGTCTGGCAAGTGTTGCGAGGCTAGCGGCGGCGCCAGCACCCAGAAGCAGGCTCCGACGACCGATCCCAGAGTGAAGCAATTCGGCGCGTTTCATGGCGTATTCCCCCTATCGAACTTGTTCTCAGACGAGACTACCAAGAACGCCAGCCAGCGCAACGCAATCGTGTTCGAACATCGGGCAATTCACCGTGGATTGAGCGCCAGAAGCGAGAGTTTTTGAGGTGCCCCTAGATTTGTAGACGCTTTGCCCCCTAACTTTGAACCCAGGAGGCCGACATAGGGACAAGCACCTGAAGCGATGAGTTCAAGCGGGATGCGGTGCATTCATCCGGCTGTGGCAGAGGCGGATATGGGAGACCTTGACCCTAGGGGTCACGCCGTCAATCAAAAATCAGAGCGATATCGTGGCTCCAGTCGAACTGATCGGCCTCACCCGGATCGAAGTTCAGCGGCACATAGGCAGATACCGAAGCTTCCTGCGTCGCCTTCGACCATCGCCATGTTCGGACCAGAGGAACGTTTCGAAGGACACGCATGCCGACCGCCATGCTGCCTTGGCGCGGGGAAGTATCCCGACCCCAACCTGTCAAGGGTTCGATGATCGGTTTGCGTGGCGCTCTTCAAGGGGTTTTCTTCGGGAGAACGAATTGGTGCGCAGTTTTGCCGGAAGACGGTGCCAATCAGGACGATCGGTTGCGTTTCTTCCGACGAAGCCTTCGTAGCCGTGTTGCCCCGAAAATCTCCAACGTGGTACTGAACAAAAGAATGAACCATCCCAGAGAGGAACGGAACGGATGGAAACGGAGGGAAAAACCGCGGTTGTTACTGGAGCTGGAAGCGGTATTGGTCGAGGACTTGCGCGGACTCTCTCCAAGGCAGGAATGAATCTCGTTCTGGTTGGGCGTCACAAACAGGAATTGGATGAAACCGCGTCCGGTCTGGCCGGGAATTCCATCAGTGTCGCAGCGGATGTTTCAAAACTGGAAGATGTTCAACGGGTGGCAGACGAGACGATACACACGTTCGGTGCTGTTCATTTGCTTTGCAACAATGCTGGCGTTGGTCCATTTGCGTCTGTTCAGGAGACCACGATTGAGGAATGGGACTGGATTCTGTCCGTCAATCTGTGGGGCGTTATTCACGGAATTCACGTCTTCTTGCCATTGTTCGAAGCACAAGATGAAGGCCATGTGTTCGCCACGGCATCGGAGTCCGGGCTCTATGGAGTTCCGTTTCTGGCGGCATACAACACATCAAAATTTGCAGTCGTTGGTTTGATGCAGTCTCTTGCGCGAGACCTTCGGGCTTCGGGTTCGAATATCACTACGTCGGTTCTTTGCCCGGGCGCGACGCATACGCATATCGTGGACGCAGAACGCCCGGCTGCCGCGAAGAGGAAGACACCGCTCTCGGAAAAAACCAACGCCTTCGGTGAAGTGGTTGCAAAGGCAGTAGAAGTCGGAATGGACCCGGATGCGGTGGCTGAATGTGTTCTCGAAGGAATAAGACGAAAGCAATTCTGGCATTTCTCGCACGACCACGTTCCAGAAACCGCCCTGAAACAAGCCCAGGCCATGTTGGATAGTCGGATGCTTGTCGAACTGTGACACAGTTCGCTCAAACGGCAAAAGACCAGTTCATAGAGGCCCTAAAACGACATCTGGCAGTCAACCCGTCAGCGTCGCCTTCCATCGTTGCGTTTCTACCGCTTCCACTGTCAGTTCGATGCACAGCTGGCGGACAGCCTCAAAGGCAAAGGTCGCAGGGCGATCGCTCAATTCTCCGACATAGAGCGTACGGTTGAGCGTTGGTTTCACAATCGGGCGGGTCACCAATGTGCCCGCGTCGATGTGTTCCTTCAGAAGAAACTCTGTACCGACCAGACAACCGATTCCGGACAAAAGGGATCCGCCAATTGCGGCGATTGAATTCATCTGGAACTGTGCGTTCTCTTCGATCCGTCTGAGAAGGGACGGGTCATCCATCACGGCCCGCGTGTTCAGGCCCTGACGCAGAATGATCAGCGGCAGGTCCAGCAACGCCTCAAAGCTGATTGCACCGCGCCCACCAACAACGTCCGGCCGGCCCACCAGCACCACTTCCTCTTCGAGGATCGGCTGAAACCTGAAGCGTGAATCCGGAAGCTGATTGTAAGTCAGGGTCAAATCAACCTCCGACGACGCAAGCTGTTGGGCGGTGGACCCTGAAAAAATCTCCGAGAAATGCAGCCGGAGTTTCGGATAGGCTTGCGAGACACGCTGCATCAGCGGTACGCCGATTGCCTTGACCGCCGAATGTGCAAAGCCCACCGAGATTTCGCCCGCCACTTCATTCTGCGTATCTCTGATATCAGCGCTGGCGGCTTGCATGGAACGCAGGATCATCCGGGCGTGCTCATACAGCCGAGCACCAGATGCCGTCGGTCGGACGCCCCTTGGCAGACGTTCGAACAATGGCGTACCCAGCTCGGCCTCCAGATTGGAAAGATGCCTGCTCAGGGCAGACACCGCGACCCTCTCCCGGTCAGCGGCGCGGGCAAGCGCGCCTTCCTCGAAGATCGCCGCAAAGTAACGAAGCTGCCGACTGTCCATGCTTTCTCGATTTCAGAAAGAAGCTTTGTTTACATTCTAATTTCGCAGGGCGCGTACGTCAAGTATCGTTCCTTGAAGCCAGATGAGATGGAGCACGAACCGTGCAAACCGATTTCAAACCTCTGCGTGGCATCCGGGTCGTTGAAATGACCCATATGATCATGGGCCCGAGCTGCGGTCAGATCCTTGCCTATCTTGGGGCTGAGGTGATCAAGGTCGAGCCGCCGACTGGTGACAAGACACGGCATCTGACAGGCATGGGGCGCGGTTTCTTTCCAAGTTTCAACCGAGGCAAGAAATCTGTCACGCTCGATCTCAAGACGCAGGCAGGGATGTCGGCATTGGACAGGCTTCTTGGGACCGCGGATGTCTTCCTGGAAAATTTTCGCGACCAGTCGCTTGCCAAGTTGGGCTTTGCGCCATCGGTTCTGCGACGAAGGCATCCGAAGCTGATCGTTGCTTCCTGCAAAGGGTTCCTGAAAGGCCCTTACCAGGATCGCACGGCAATGGACGAGGTCGTTCAGATGATGACTGGCATGGCCTACATGACCGGCCCGTCCGGCCGTCCGTTGCGTATCGGTTCCTCGGCCAATGACATCATGGCCGGCCTCTTTGGGGCCTTGGCCGTTCTTGGAGCCTTGCTGGAGCGCCAGCAAACCGGACAAGGCCGTGCCGTGCGGGTCGGCCTGTTCGAGAACTGCCTGATGCTGGTCATGCAGCATATGGTGCAATTCGACCTGGACGGGCGCGAGCCATCGCCGATGCCCGAGCGCGATTTTTCCTGGCCGGTCTACGACATCTTCGACACGAGCGATCAGCGTCAAATCTTTGTCGGTGCCGTGACCGAAGGGCAATTGGAGACTTTGTGCAATGTCCTCGGGTTGGCGCACCTGCTTGACGATCCCGGACTGCAGACCAAGATGGACCAGATCGAGGCGAGACACTGGACGCTTCCGATTTTCGCTGAAGCAATCGGAAAGCATGATTTTGCGGCATTGGTCGAGATGTTCGATGCGTCAGGCATACCTTTCTCGCCGATCAACCGTCCGGCTGACATGTATCAGGATCCCCACGTCTTGCGACCTGGCGGCTTGCATCACTCGCATCTGCCCGACGGTCAGGTATTCCGGGCTCCGGGCTTGCCGATCGAGGTCGATGGCGGCAGTCCCCGCCCGAACTCCCTCGACGTTGCAGATGTGGGTGCGGACACGGACGCCGTGCTCGCGGAACTCGGATTGTCACCCGCGGAGGCACGGGCCGCTAGCGGCGCAGCGCAAAGGAATACAGTGTGAACCACCTGTCCGAAACATACCCCTCCGATAGGATCGTGTTGCGGGAGGTCGGCTTGCGCGACGGGCTTCAAATGGTCAAACGCCACCCATCCACTGCGGCCAAGGCGGAATGGCTGCGCCGGGAAAGCGCCGCGGGCGTGCGGCACTTTGAGATTGGCTCGTTCCTTCCTGCCAAGACAATGCCGCAATTCGCAGACGTACTGGAGGTCATCGACATGTGCCAAGACCTCAACTTGCATTCTGCGGCGCTTGCGCTGAATGACCGTGGGGCGGTTGATGCTGTTCAAACACCGGTTCGTGAAATCGTCACCGTGGTCTCCGCAACCGAAGAGCATAGTCAAGCAAATGCGCGCCGTTCCCGGGCAGAGGCAATCGCTCTGGTTGGCAGAACCGTGCAACTGGCAAAGGCGGCAGAAAGTGCGCCTCTAGTCCAGACCGGCATCTCCATGGCGTTTGGGTGCTCGATTGCCGGTGAGGTTGACCCCGATGAGGTGGTTCGCATCGCGGCAGACTGCGTTGAAGCAGGTGCAGACATGATTGGGCTCGCCGACACCGTTGGATTTGCTGGTCCCGATCAAGTTGAAGGTCTGGTTTCTGGCGTTCGGAACGCGCTTGGCGACGTCATCTTGAGCATCCACCTGCACGACACGCGGGGCATGGGCATCGCAAACGCCTCGGCCGCTTTGGACGCCGGCATCCGGGTGATCGATGGCTCCTTGGCTGGTCTCGGTGGGTGCCCCTTTGCTCCTGGCGCAACTGGAAATGTGGTTTTTGAAGACCTCGTGTATCTTTGCGAACGCAAGGGTTTTGCGACCGGCATCGATCTGGAAAAGCTGTTGTCTGTTCGAGAGATCATCGCGTCCGAAATGCCAGACGAACAGCTCTTCGGTTCGTTGCCACGTGCTGGAGCACCGCGCCAGATCACCTGGCGGGCTGAAGACTTAACTGCATGACAAAGTGGAGGAGACCATGAAAACCCTGAAAACAGCAGCAGTCGCACTGTTGACCGCAACGCCCTTTGGCGGCGCAGCCTTTGCCGAAGCCACCGAAATGCGCTGCAGTCACCAACTGCCTCCAGCGCACCATATCGCAAAGGTGATCGACCAGTGGGCCGCCGAAATCGAAACCTTGTCGAACGGAGAAATCGACGTTCAGGTCTTTGGCGCAAACAGCCTTGTCGGTGCGCGCGAGAATATCGCGTCCGTTGCCAAGGGAAATATCGAATGTGCATTCTCGATCAACCCGCAATGGGGACGCACGTTGCCGATCATGAACGTCACGCTGAAACCCTATGCCGTCACCGATCTGGAAACGCTCGCGGCATGGCCGGACAGCGAAGCGGCGGCGTTTTTGGAAGAGAAGCTTTTGGAAAAAGGCGTGCAGAACGTGGTCTGGCTCTTCACGACCCGGATGACGGCGATGACCTCAAAGGGATCGCCTTTGATCAATCCCGAAGACTTCGAGGGCGTGAAGATTCGCGGCCTCAACCCAGTTGCGGATGCCGGCCTTGTCGCGATGGGTGCAGCCCCCTCGGCCATGTCCGGATCCAAGGTGTATGAAGCGCTTTCGACCGGGGTCATCGATGCGGGTATGACCGATATTGCAGCGGCTTATTCGCGCAAATATTTCGAAGTGCAGGATCACGTCACCGTCGTGCCGCTCTTCAGCGTGTTCTTCCACGGCTACCTGAACCCTGACTGGTACGACGGCCTGACCGACGCGCAGAAGGCCGCAATTTCCGAGGCCGGTGCCAAGGCCGCCGAATGGGCCGTGGCCGCGTCCGAGGAGGCTTCGGCCTCCGCCCCACAGCAGTTGGAAGAGAACGGCATGAAGGTGCATTTCCAGACACCGGAAGAAGAAGCGGCCTGGAAAGAGCTCATGGTGCCGGCGTTCGACAAGTCGTTTGGCGACGCAACCGGCGAAGACGGCGTCAAGCTGCTGGAGCTGGTCAACCAGATATCCAACTGACGTGAAGCTGGATATCGAAACCGACGCCCCTGAGGTCTTGCCGGTCTCAGGGGTGGAGCGCGCGGTGCGCGTTGTCACGCTCACCGGGGCAGGGGTGGCTGCGTTGCTGGTGCTCATCGTCTTCGGGGTGGTGAGCTACAGCGTCTTCATGCGCTACGTGCTCGGAACGCCAATTACGTTTTCTGACGAGTTGAACGGTTTCATTGTCGTCGCGATGGTGGCTTTGGGCGCAGGTGAGGTGCTGTTGCGGGGCGAGCATTTTGGAGTTGACCTGCTGACTGAGCGCGCCGGGTCTCGCACGCAGTGGCTGGTCGAGCTCTGGGGCATGATCGGCGTAATCCTTGTGGCTACCGCCATACTCTACAGCGCCGTGCTGATGGTGCGGTTCTCCTACGATTTCGATGTCTATTCAGATGGGTACCTGAGTGTTCAAATGTGGATCCCGCAAGGCTTCCTGTTGATCGGCATGATCATCCTGATCCTTGCTGCACTAGCCCGTATCATCACGCTGCTGACGGTGCGCCGACCATGATGACGTTTCTGATTCTGGCCGGTCTGATCGTCCTGCTTCTGACCGGAATGCCGATTTTCGCCGGTCTCGGGTTGACCTCGCTGATCATCATGATGCTGACCGAAGGCAATGTGAACAGCTCTGCCGACACGGTTTTTGCCAAGCTCAACAACGGCCTTTTGACAGCCATTCCTATGTTTGCCTTCATGGCGCATGTGATGATCCGCGCGGGCGTCGTGAAGGATCTTTACGATGCGGCCAATGCGATGGTTGGCCATTTGCGCGGAGGACTTGGGGTCGCCACGATCCTGTCCTGCACCATTTTCGCTGCCATTTCAGGCTCTTCCGTCGCGACCGCCTTGACCATCGGCTCGACCGCCATCCCACAGATGAAGCGCTACAACTATCGGCCCAGCTATTCCTATGGGGTCATTGCCGCGGGCGGTACGCTGGGCATTCTGATCCCGCCCTCCGGGCCGCTTATTCTCTATGCCATCGTGACCGAGGCCTCGATCGGAGCGCTTTTTCTGGCCGGGTTGATCCCCGGCATCATGATGGCGACCATTTTTGCCGGCTGGGCGATGATTAGCGCAGGGTTGGGAAGTACCGTTGTGGCCCAGCCTTTTGCCGGCATGAACGTCATATGGGAGCGGATGACGCAATCGATCTGGGCACTATTGATGCCGCCGGTCGTCTTGGGCGGGATTTACCTGGGTATCTTCACCGCAACCGAAGCGGCCGCCATCGGCTGTCTCTATGCGCTGGCCATCAGTGTACTGGTGTACCGCAATTTCGGTTTGCAAGACCTGTGGGTTACTGCGTTCGAGACCGTGCGGACCACCGCGATGCTGTTCATGATACTCGCGGCGGCGGCGCTCTTCGGGCATGCGGTCACCATCATTCGTCTCCCGATCGAGATCGTCGAACAGGTGACGGCGATCGGTCTCAGCCCCGCCATGTTTGTCGTTGCCGTCATGTGTCTCATTCTTGTTCTGGGCATGTTCCTTGAAACAATCTCGATCATTCTGATCACGACGCCAATTGTCTTTCCGGTCATGCTGGCGCTTGCCATTGACCCGATCTGGTATGGCATCTTGTTGATGATCAACCTCGAGCTGGCGCTGATCACGCCCCCTGTTGGAATGAACCTCTTCGTCATCAAGGGCATCGCCAAGGCCCCGATGTCCGACGTCATTCGCGGCGCCTTGCCATATGCGGCTTTGATGCTACTTGGCTTGATCATCGTCTTTTCACTCCCGGCACTGTCTACGTGGCTTCCCAGGGCCGCAGGGTTCGGAGGCTAAGGGCCGTTTAAGGAGCCAGTCGTAGCGCCATGCCGCGACCACGCTGGCCCGGTGCCGCTGCATTCAATGACGACTACGCAGCCCCGGGCCAGCTCAGCAACAAGGGTGTCTATTTTGGACGCCGATAGGGGGTCAGCACTGGATGCCGATTGACGCTGATCGGCTGAGTTGCCTGCGACTCTTCAACGGGTCGGTTCCGGCATCAACTGCCTGACGTGAATTGGACCTGTCACGCTTTGGGGTGATACAATCAAGCATCAACATCTGGCCGAGTTGGATTACCCGCAGCTGCGCCTCGATCCAACGAACAGCGGGAAGTTAAGGCAATGGTCATAGATCTTGACTCACCTGAGCGAAGCATCGTCACGATTCTTTCTGTCGATACCGTCAACTCGACCAGTCATGTTGCCGCTCTTGATCCAGATGAAGCTGAGGTTCTCTTGGACTCCGTCTTTCAGTTTTTCCGGGTGGCAATCGAGGATGAAGGTGGACACTTCGTTGACTATGCAGGCGATGGCGGTTTGGCCGTTTTTGGCTGGCCCTCGTCGATGGAAGACCATGCTGACCGAGCCTGCGCTGCGGCATGGCGGATACAAAACCGTGAACTGACGGTTGATCGGCCAAAAGCGGCGAATGGTGAGGATTTTGAGTTCCGCGTTGGGATTCACTCGGGCCTGGTCGGCCTCAAGCAGCTGAATCTGGACTTTGGACGACGGATCGACACATTTGGTGGCCCCGTCCACCTGGCCGCGGCACTCGAAAAAGCCGCAAAGCCTGGTGAAATCCTCATAAGTTCACATTCTGCCGAATTGTGCAGAAATGGAAGGTTCGTCAAGCATTCCAGAGGCATTCCTGGCCTCAAGAAAATCGGTGCAAGCGTCCTGCGGATGCAGGATTGCGCTACAGTGCCCAAAACCGGGGAACCAACTGACGCGCACGGAATTGAATTCGTAGGTAGAACCGAAGAATGCCGCAGGATCCTGGCTGCGATGCCGCGGACTTCTGGAAAGACAAACGCTGTGTCGATCGTCGGAGAGCCAGGGATCGGAAAAAGCCGCCTCTTGGCTCAGGCGATACAAGACATACAGGTCAACAACAAGAACCTGCAAGTCTTCGGTTTTCGCGGCAGCGCGCGGTTCAGTTCAACGCCTTTCGCAGCTGCACGGGGTATTCTGACATCCGCTTTGGGTTCTGCGGCCTCGGACATTGAATTGATTGCAGATCGCATTCAAACGGCGAGCGAAGAACCGGAATCCCAAGCCGCGATTCACGCGCTTCTCACTTCGGAATTGGCGTCAAAGGGGCCGGAGTTGCGATTCACCCAGATCGGTCGCCTCTTTGCTAAGATTTTCACAGAGTTGTCCGACCCAAAGCCAACCGTGGTGTTTGTCGATGACTTGCACTTCATTGATGATGAGAGCGTGCATTGTCTGGGAAACCTGCCGCGCGTGAGTCCACCGTTTCCACTGCTTGTCATCGCTACCGCACGACCGGAAGCTTCCTACAAAGCGGAGCAGGTTTCAAAAGCACTGATCAACCTGGCTCCAATGAGTGAATCAGAAGGCATTGAGCTGGCACGGCAGATCGTGGGCGACGCGACTGAAGCATGTGACAAGATCGTAGCCGCGGCACAAAGGGCCGAAGGTGTCCCATTGGTCATAGAGCAGATCGCCCAGCTCGTACGGACCAATCCCATGCAGGAAATTGATACGATGCCAAGGACGGTTCAGTCTCTGGTTCACTCACGGCTGAATCTTCTTTCCGCCGCTGCAAAATCCTGCGCTCAGTCGCTAAGCGTCCTGGGAGAGAGTGTGGAGAGGGAAGTGGCCATCGCTGTTCTCGGTACGGATGAGAAAGAACTCAGAGAACAAATCGCCGAGCTGGAGGCCTTGGCGATCATGAAACCGATTGGTGAGACCGAAATAGGTTTCAAGCACAGCATTGTTGCCGATGCTTGCCGATCCACTGTTCCGGTCAAACGAAGCAAGGAAATTCACATGTCTGCGGTGAACACGCTGCAGTTTCTCTATCCGGATGCCACTGAACACCTGGAAAGACTTGCCTTTCATGCCGTGGGTGCCGGCGATGACGTCCTCGCGTTGGATTACTATTGGTCTGCTGCATTGCACGCGCGCCATCACGGGGCGGATGCGTCCCTCCGAGTCGTGCTCGAAAACGCGTTGACCTGCATGTCCCGCTTGGGTCAATCAGCAGATCACAGGTTCATCGATTTCGTCTTGATGTCTACTGCGGCGATGATTCAGCTGGGTGAGTTCGAGATGATAAAGTCGGCCCTTGGCAAAGCTCAGCAGCTCGCCCACGCATACGGACGTCAGTCAAGCCTATGCGCCACCCTGTGCCATCTGGGCATGCTCGACTGGTTCGAGGGCCGCTATCGGGAGGGTCTTCGTTCGACGGAAGTTGCCTTGGAGAAGGCAAAAAAGCTTGACTCTTTACCTTTGCGCTATGCGGCACAGCTGATGCACGCATTTCACCTTCATGGGATGGGTCGGATCAAGGAGGCGCTGACGTATCAAGAGGAATTGTGCGAAATTCTTTCTGGCGATCTTGAAGCCAAACGACTCGGCGCACCTGGTCTGCCCGGACCGGTTGCCCGCGCTTTTTTGAGTTGGTTCATCATGGAAACTGGGGATTATGAAGAAAGTCTGCGGGTGGCGAAAGGCGCATATGAGACCGCGACACGGGCCGGAGATACCTATTCGCAGATCATTTGCCATCATGCGTTGGGTCGGAACTATCTGCTCTTGGGCCAAAACCAAAATGCAGTAGAAACACTTGAAAAGGGACTGGCGCTGGTTGAAGGCGATGGGTACGACGCGATAAAGCCGCATCTGACCGGCTTTCTGGCAATGGCTCTCACCCGTGCCGGGCAACCGGACGCTGCGTTGGAAAAGACCCAAAGCCTTGTGGATGCATCCATCCTGCGACGTACGGGAAAGCAGGAAACCTTCCAACTGTTTATCGGTCACGGCGAGGCACTCTTTGGAAGCGGTGCCAAGAACGAGGCTTTCGCCTGGATTGACCGCGCAATCGCAATCGCGGAAGAAATCGACAATCCTTGTTTGTTGGTTCAAGGACTGAAACTGCGCGCGCGTCTGCACAGCGCATCGGACAAAAACAACCGACAGGCATGCGAGGATTTGGAACGGTTGAAAGTGATTGGATCCGCTTTCCCTCTGTTGGAGCCATCTCCCTGAATAGAATGCCAAAGAGACGTCTCGCCAAACACTCAGGTCATTGAATTCGGTTGAATTTGTCCACCATGTCTTGATCCGGGCGTCATCAAAGCAACGGCGGCGTAACCGACGAAAACCGCGCGGACAAACCAACGGTTGCGCCGAGCGGACGTTTTGGATCTCCTTCGGGCCCCGCGACTTTGCGCAATCCGACCAAACGACCGGCAGCCAGGACGAATTCCGCGAGTAGGGGGAGCGCAAGTCTGTGGGTGCCCCAGCATTCGTGTTCGCCGCCTCTGACGCCAAACAAGTGATAGGTCTCGATGTCCCGGACCGGGCCGGGAAAATAGGGGAACAATGAGAATTCGCGTGGTTCCGGCCGCTTGCCGGCAATTTCGTCGATGTTTACGGCGTTGATCAAGGACGCGATCCATTGTCCGCTCTGGAATTTCAAGCGTTTGAATTTGAAGTCTCTTTCGCATCGACGCAACATTACCGGAAAATTCGGATTCAGCCTCTCGGTTTCGTAAATGAACCTGTAAACGCCGGCGAACCCCCCATATTTTTTGTGGTATTTGTCACTAGGGTCCAGCCTGGGCTCCTTGACAAGAATGGGCAGCAACGCAGCTGGATCGATCCCCTTGTCCAGTACGAAGGTCATGACCGATGCGAATGTCAGAGGTATGACTGACATTGGCGTTCCGGTGAGCTCAACAAGCAAGGTTCGGGCGTCAGCTCTGTAATCCTCTTCGGTGTAGTTCTTCTTGGCCCAAAGCTTGACGAAATGTTCCTGTTGGCAGACAAACGCCTCGAGTAAGTTGGTGGGCCGGTGCGGTCGCGACAGTTCAAGGCGGCGCCACAGCGCATCCAAGTGCTCGATCAACTGGTTTCCTGCACGGATGCTGAGCATCAAGACATCGGCCTGAACGCGCAGATTGGCCAACAATCCGCCGAGGATCAGGATCGACCAGATCTGCATTGATACCAACCCGGGATCGCGCACTTCTCCCGTTTGGATCGCTTCAAACCACTCCTTGGGGATACTGCCGGCATACGCGCGCGCGAAAGGCAGAGACAACGACAGGTCGGTCAACGATGACGGTCCGGTGATGCCGTAAACTTCGCGCAGCACATTGTACACAGTTTGGGTCGCGAGGTCGTCGATGAGATCCACACGCTTGTTCGGACCCACTCTGGCCAGGGTCTGCTCCAGCGTGTCACGCGCTGTTCTTCTAATGGTGGCCTCGATGTCGATTTCGTCACCAAGGGATGTCCAGGTCTTGTACAGGATCTGTTGCAGCCGGCTTCTCAGTTCCGCGGTCGGTGAACCGGGATCGGTGGCGATCAACAACGGATCTCCGCGCATTATTTTCGTGGAAGGATAACGGTAGTGTTCGGTCGAAAAGACGATCTTCCCCTTGTCGGTTTCTCCACGCATGACTTCGGAGACGTCCGCGTGCTTGGCGAGGAAAACGACGGGGTCTGCGAAGCTGTCGGACCCAGGGGGAGGCGGTTTGACCACCACCGAGCGGGCGGCACCAGACAGAATGCGAGCGGCGTAGCCTGCGAGGCGTTTCCTGTCGAAGAGATCAGGGGTGGAACTTTCGGCCATGGTGCGGCCGTTGAAAGGTATCTCGTCGGGCGGAAAGGTTTCGCCCGTGGCGATTCCATGCAACGCCCGAATACCCGGGGCGAAGAAGTAGTCGCCTCCGCGCGTTGTCACAAAGCGCGGAAGGCCGGTAATCGGTGCCGCTCCATCCTGACGAAAGAAACGGTCGCGTGTTCGGCCATTGTTGGCGCCGGTGATCGGGCACCGTTCCAATCCGGCCTGGCCGAGGAAGTCGCCGCCATTGATCCAGTTTGACTGTACGAGTTCGAATTGCAGATCGATGCGTGAGTTGGCCGCAATGAACAACAAACCACGGGTGTTGCCGTCTCCGATCGAACCCTCCGGCAGCAACGCTCCGCCAAAGCTCATCGAACGACGCATGATCCTGTGACGCCGAACACTGTTCGTTCCACCTATGTCGCGCGGGTTCGACCGCCTTACATGCGCACCAAGAGGGCATTTCGCACCCGTGGGGTCGTCCTGGGCATAGCGAAAGTCGTTGATGGTCTCGGCATGTTTTGGGTCGAAAGGCCGCTCGCCGTCCGGCGAAATCACCAATGCCGTACCGTTTTGCCAGCGTCCCATCATCTGGGCGGCAAGCCGCGTCTGGTCCTCGGGTTCTGGATAGATCGACGCTAGAAATCGGCGGAATCCGACGACATCCTGCTCCAGCTTTCGGAAAACAAGAAAGGTGCCAAGGTCGCGCAGGTACTCAGACGCAGGCTGCAGCAGCAGAGCACCATCTTCGTCCGGCAGGCCAAGAAAGAGCTCTCCCTTGGCAACGGGTTTCCAGGTTCCGTTTTTGCCTGGCGTGCCGCCTCCCTTCGGTGGATGTCCCAACGACATGTCCTTGAAGGGTTGGCTGATACCGTCTCGAAAACCGAAATGCTCACGCCGATAATTTGGGAACTTTCGGGTACGGTCGTTTTCGACCTCATAGGTGTCCTGACCGATTTCGATGTGCAGGATTTCCATACCGAAACACTCGAGAACCGTGTTAAGTACCAACCGAATGCTGCGCCCATAACCTGGGAGGCGGTTGTTGAAGGCGTTCACCTGATCTCGCAGCGATTGCCACAGCCGTTCTTCGACCGAATCCACAAAGAAGCCGCCTGTGAAGAAACCGTGAACCGAGCGTAACCCCAGGACGTTTTCCCAATGCTCGGGGCTGTTTGATCCGGTGTCGCCAAGCTTGTCTGCGCGTGCGGCCATGCCTTCACGGAAAGCATCGGGGAAAGTCCGCAGTGTTGCCGGATCGAGCCCGAGCGCCTGCAGCCCGGAAACAGTGAATGCCATGTTTGTTGCGGCTGGGTCGCAAGCGAGAGGCGGATCGGGAGTTGGGCCCGCTTCGGCACGCAAGGACGTGCTCGCAGCTTGCCGCATCAGCTCATAGTGGATCATTCGATGCAGCCCACCGGACAGAGTCCGCTCTGCCGCCAAACAGATGTTCACGTCGTCGCCGTCGCGGGCGATGGCCGCGAGCAAGTCGGCGGCTCGTCTCGGTTCGAAGTCCCGAAGAAACTCTTCAGCGGCGTGCTTGAGGAGATAAACAAGTTCCAGCGGTCTTTCCCGCCGCATGTCCTCGAAGCTGGGGATATCGGCAAGCAACCGGTCCAGTTCATTTCCGTACTTTCGGGGATAGTGATAATGATCCTGCCGTGAATGCTTGGCGGAACCCCTCGCGCCATTGTCTTGGATCATGCTCTCGGGGTCTTGGAAGGGCGTCAAACTCGTCGAAAATGTTGGAGAGACTGCATAATCGGCGTTGCTGATCACGCCCAGCCATTGCTTGAACGGCAGCAACCTTTTCGCTTCTTCGCCCTTGTCGGTGCCTGACCGTTCCATCTCCACATCTGACCGGCTGAGTATTCCCGGATTCTCCATCATGTCCAAGACCGACCGCGCCCAAGCGCGACCGGTATCATGGTCAGATCTGTCGGCCGCTTCGCTTGTCCGTGCAAAGCGGGCGGCTCTTTCGGCTTGCGGTATGACCCGAAAAAAGCAGAAGAGCGACCAGTCCCTTGGAAGACCATGGGCATACCGTTCGACTTTTGCGAGATTGGCCTGGACCCCCTTGGCAACGTTTCTTTCCTGTCGGTCATGGTTGCCTGGACCTGTGGACTTGGTTTTCATGAGATCAACTTCCAGTTCGTGTCGCCAAGGATCCTGGCGATCGTCGAAAACCCCACGCGCTTCGGATCCCGGCCCTACGACGACAAATCCCACTCGCTTACCGAATGGGTTTGTAGATTCCTCCCGGTGTGGGAAAATCGCCTGGGATTTGCTGCGTCATGCGAAGGAATTCGTCAAATAAATCGTCTATCGGTTCCACTGTCCGGCCGTTCGGAGATCGGACTTTGGCAACGAACTCGTCGAACATTTGCTTGAACATCGCGAGGTGTTTGATCCGTACGACCCCAAGGTCGGGATATGCCGGCACGAACAGGTCTACCGGCACCTGATAACGCCGGATCCAAGCCCAGAACTCCTCGAAATCCTCGGTTGTCGGATATCCTTCGCAATTCTCGAATACGGTGTCGAAATCCTCGTCAAGAATCTCAGCGATGTCACGGAAATAGGCTTTCAGGTCGCCATCGAACTCGACAAGGGTCAACAGCCAGGTAGGCAAACTGACCTTGGATGCCTTTTTCTTTTCACTGTAGTCATCGAACGGTTCGGGAACACCATCGCTGTCAAACTTGATGGCGGGAACCTTTGCGTGTGTCAGATACTGCTCGGGCCGCAAGACAAGGATACGGCCGAAATGTATCGACGGGATCTTGTTCAGTTCGGTCGGTATTCGCGCCTGTGTCCGCTTGTTTATGCTTGCGATGGCAAAACGAACGCGCTCTTCGAATGTTTGCCGTTCAGACGGCACTCTGCCACGTTTGATCGGTGCAAGCACGGCGATTTCCGTTACTCCACCAACCGCCAAAGACCTTGCCCATTCTGGAAGCCTGAAAGCCATTTATTCATGCTACCATAATTCGGCAGGCTGGTAATCAACAGATTTCTTGGCGTTTGCCGAGGCAGGCCGGTATGCTCCGACTGGCGGCAGCCGACTACCAAGCAGCGGTGCCGCGAGGGATCAAGTCGTGGCGGGCAGGGCGGTCCGGTATTTTCGCACCATGGCGGAACGGACCTCGTCCGGCGGCTGAAATGCCGGCGAAGCTCTTTTAGCTTTTGCTGTGACCCTTCGAGGGTCGGCTTGAGCCAGTGCGGCAAGCATCGACCAATCGGGGAAAGGTTCCGCGGTTGCTGCGGGCCGAACCGCGTCACACACATGAAGGCGCCGCCACCACCGGGCACGGATACCAAGCCGAAAACTGCCTTGCGCGCCCTCTCTCGCGGGTTCACAAATAGGGCGGTGTGCAGGCCGAAATCACGATCGCGACGCGATCCGAAATGTTGCGGAAACGGTGCGGTTCCAGCGAGTTGAAAAGATATGCATCGCCGGCTTTCAGGACGCGGACCTTGTCGCCAACCGTTACTTCCAGTTCTCCTGAAATGACGATACCGCCCTCGCTCGCGGGGTGGGACAGCATCTCAGGTCCGGTATCTGCGCCGGGTTCATAGGTTTCGTGGAGGATCTGCAGGCCGAGGTCACGGGCATTCCCGACCTGCTTAAGCGCCAGGCGTCCTATGGTGCCGGAACGGTCCGAATAGATCCTGGATGTCAGATCTTTCAACTGGTCCGGGGTGAAGAAAACCTCGCCCGCTTGATTCGCCTCAGGCTCAAAAAACTCGGACATTGTTATCCCAAGACCGCCAATAATTTTGCGCAAAGTTGCGACGGACGGGCTGCTCTTGTTTGTTTCGACCATTGAGATCTGGCCATGAGGAACCTCGGCTGCCGCGGCCAGCTGCCTCTGCGAAAGCCCCTGACTTAGGCGTATTTCTCTTAGTCTTGCCCCAACGTCGAACTCATCCATCAGTCATCCTTCCTGATACCTGCCGTCATGAATCTAGGCTGTATCGCCTCAAAATAAAAGTTTTGAAAAGCTCAAAATAATGAGCTATTCAGGCTCAGAAAACAACGCAACTCTGGGGGAGGCGCCAATGTCTCGCACTGAAGAACTCAAACTACGCCGGGCCTCTGCCGTGGCGACCGGCGTGGCGACGCGCGGCATTTATGCGGCGCGGGCCGAGAATGCTGAATTGTGGGATGTCGATGGCAGGCGGTTCATCGACTTTGCCGCCGGGATCGCGGTGAACAA
>NZ_JBXWRY010000051.1:0-27000 GCF_059613135.1 Ruegeria sp. BHSB196 | reverse complement strand
CAAAGTGTCGCTGACCGGCTCGGTGCCCACGGGCCGCAAGGTCTATGGCGCCGCGGCCGAGGGCATGAAACACGTCACGATGGAGCTTGGCGGCAAGTCGCCCCTGATCGTGTTCGACGACGCCGATCTAGAAAACGCTGTTTCCGGCGCGATCCTGGGCAATTTCTATTCCTCGGGCCAAGTCTGTTCCAACGGCACGCGGGTGTTCGTGCAGAAGGGCATCAAGGAGGCCTTCCTGACCCGTCTGACCGAGCGTCTGGCCAAGGCGAAGATCGGCGACCCGATGGATGAAAGCGTGAATTTTGGCCCGATGGTCAGCGAGAACCAGATGAACATCGTTCTGGGCTACATCGAAAAGGGCAAGGCCGAGGGCGCGCGGCTGGTCCATGGTGGCGCGCGGCTGAATCGCGCGGGCTTCTATCTTCAGCCCACGGTCTTTGCCGACGTGACCGACGACATGACCATCGCCCGCGAAGAGATCTTCGGCCCCGTCATGTCGGTGCTGGATTTCGGGACCGAGGACGAGGTGATGGCCCGCGCCAACGCCACCGAGTTCGGCCTGGCCGCCGGGGTGTTCACCAACGACCTGACCCGCGCCCATCGCGTGGTGGCCAGGTTCGAGGCGGGCACCTGCTATGTCAACACCTACAACCTCGCCCCGGTCGAGGCGCCGTTCGGCGGGTCCAAGATGTCGGGTGTGGGACGCGAGAACTCGAAGCTGGCGATCAACCACTTCTCGGAGATGAAAACCGTCTATGTCTCGATGAACGATGTCGAGGCGCCGTACTGACAAGGGGTATCGACCGGTTTCGGAGCCCCAAAATAGGGTCCAAGAATTACCGTTCCCGACATCCCGCGTCGGGAACAGAGCATATCTGCGTCGCCGCCTGTGGCTGACTCCTGCACAATGGCGATGAGGTCACGTCGCCCGCCAATCAGGAGTGAAGCCCAATGAAAACCCACGCCCAGGCCGTCGTTATCGGAGGTGGCCTTGTCGGTTGTTCGATCCTCTACCATCTTGCCAAGCTGGGCTGGACCGATGTGATCCTGCTGGAACGGGACGAGCTGACCAGCGGCTCGACCTGGCACGCGGCGGCCAACATCCACGGGCTGCACGACAACAACAACGTCACGCGCATCCAGCACTACACGATGAACCTGTACAAGGAGCTTGAGCAGGAAACCGGGCAGGGCTGCGGCGTGTTCCAGCCCGGATCGCTTTATCTGGCGCAGACCGAAGACCGCGAACACCAGTTGCGCCTGCAGGAGGCCAAGGCGCGGTTCTATGGGCTGAACTTCTATGAGATCAGCCGGGAACAGGCGATGGAACTTCACCCGCTGGCGCAGTTCGATGACATCCGATGCATCATGTACGAACCCGACGGCGGCAATGTGGACCCGTCGGGCGTGACCCACGCCTATGCTGCCGGCGCGCGCAAGATGGGGGCCGAGATTCAGCGGTTTTGCCCTGTAATAGGGACTGAACCGCAGCATGACGGCTCGTGGATCGTGCGCACCGAAAAGGGCGACATCCACACCCAATGGGTGGTCAATGCAGGCGGGCTGTGGGGCCGCGAGGTGGCCGCGATGGCCGGGATCGAGTTGCCGCTCCAGCCGACCGAACATCAGTATTTCGTCACCGAAGCCATCGACGAGGTGGCCGCACTGGGCCGCCGTCTGCCCTCGATCGCCGACCGCGACGGCGAATACTACTTCCGGCAGGAAGGCAACGGGTTGCTGATCGGCGCCTATGAGAAGGACATGCGGTTCTGGGCCGAGGGGGGCACGCCACTGGATTTCGCGCACGACCTGTTCCCAGACGATCTGGACCGGATCATGGAAAACGTGATCCGCGCCACCGAGCGCGTGCCGGTCGCGGCGACGGCGGGTGTGAAACGTGTGATCAACGGCCCGATGATCTGGTCTCCGGATTCCAACGCGATCTGGGGGCCGGTGCCCGAGCTGCGCAACTATTTCTGCTGCACCGGCATCATCCCCGGTTTCTCGCAATCGGGCGGACTGGGCCTCTTGGCCGCGCAGTGGATGATCGAGGGCGAACCGCAATACGACATGTTCGCCTGGGATCTGGCGCGGTTCGGCGACTGGGCCGACAAGAAATTCACCAAGGCGCGGGTTCAGGACGCCTACACCCATCGTTTCGCCATCCATTTCCCGAACGAGGAACGCAGCGCCGGCCGTCCTGCACGGGTGCGCCCGGCCTACGAGATGCAAAAGCAGATGGGCTGCGTCTTTGGCCTCAACTGCGGCTGGGAACACCCGCTCTGGTTTGCGGATCGGCCCGGCGTTGTCGAAACCAACGGCTTCACCCGCCAGAACTGGTGGGAGCCGGTGGGCCGCGAAGTGAAGATGCTGCGCGAGAACGTCGGCGTGATCGACATATCGAACTTCGCCAATTACGTGATCAAGGGGCCGGGTGCCCACGACTGGCTGGACCGGCTGGTGGCGAACCGGGTGCCGACCGAGATCGGCCGGTCCTGCCTGACGCCGCTGATTTCCGTGCGCGGCGGCGTGGCCGGCGATTTCACCATTACCAAGGTGGCCGAGGACGAATACATGATGATCGGTTCGGGCATGGCCGAACGCTATCATCAGCGGTTCTTCAACATGGTGGACCTGCCCGAGGGCACCACGCTTGAAATCGCCACGGATCGCATCGCTGGCTTCAACGTCGCCGGTCCGAAGTCGCGTGACCTGTTGCAGCGTCTGACCAATGCCGACCTGTCGAACGAGGCGTTCCGCTTCATGCGTTCGCAGTCCGTCGAAGTTGCGGGCGTCGCCTGCCTGGCCATCCGCGTAAGCTTCACCGGCGATCTGGGATGGGAGTTGCATTGCGCCGAAGCAGACCAGATCAGACTCTATTCCGCGCTGTTGGACGCAGCCAAGGACTTTGGCGGCGGGCCGGTGGGTGGGCGCGCGCTGGGGTCGCTGCGCATCGAAAAGGGCTATGGCTCCTGGGGCCGCGAATATTCGCAGGAGTACTGGCCGCAGGAGGTCGGGCTGGCCGGGCTGATCAAGCCGGACAAGGATTTCCTGCACAAGGACGCCTGGCTGGCGGTCAAGGACAACGCCCCGCGCGAGGTGCTGTCGATCTTCGAGATCGAAGCGACCAACGACGCGGATGCCTCGGGCGGAGAGCCGATCTTTACCCCCGATGGCAAGTCGGTCGGCCGCGTGACCTCGGGTGCGTATGGCTATTCGGTGGGAAAATCGCTGGCCATCGGATACGCCAACCCGCAAGTGGCCAAGCCGGGCGACACGGTCGAAATCTTCGTCCTGGGAAAACCGCACAAGGCGACCATTCTGGCCGAGCCGCCCTTTGACCCGGCGGGCCATCGCCTGCGCGACGTGAAACCGGCGGTCATGGAGGGGGCCGAATGACGCCAACCTTCGATCGGGTTGCCGACTTTGCGCTGAGGCGCGCGCCCGACGACTTTCCCGCCAGCGCGCGCGGGGCGGCGGCGCTCATGGCGCTGGATACGATGGGCATTCTGATCGCCTCGGGACCGATGGAGGCCGGGGTGATCGCGCGCGATGCGGCGGCGCTGCTCTACGGAAGTTCCGATCCGGGTTTCTCGGCGCGGATGCCGTTCGACGGTCGCCGGGTCAGCCTGGCTGGCGCGGCCTATGCGGCCGCCACGCAGACGGACAATCTGGACGGTCATGACGGCTACAACCCGACCAAAGGGCATATCGGGGTCGTGGTGATCCCGGCCCTGCTGGCGCTGGCCGAGCATCTGCCCGACCTGACAGGCCCCGAGGCGCTGGCCGCGGTCGTCGTCGGGTACGAGATCGCGGGCCGGGCCGGGCTGGCGCTGCATGGAACGGTCAGCGACTATCACACTTCGGGCGCGTGGAACGCGCTCGGCGTCGTCGCCGTGGCCGCCCGTCTGTGGGGGCATTCGCCCGAGCAATTGCGGCAGGCGATGGGCATTGCCGAATATCACGGCCCGCGCAGCCAGATGATGCGCGAGATCGCCAATCCGACGATGCTGCACGACGGCTCGGGCTGGGGCGCGCTGGTCGGGCTGTCGGCGGCGGTCCTGGCGGAACGCGGCTTTACCGGCGCCCCGGCGATCACCGTCGAAGAGGATCGGGTCGCGGAATACTGGGAGGATCTGGGCCGCTTCTGGCAGATGGAGCACCAATATGTGAAGCCCTATCCGATCTGCCGCTGGGCCCATGCCGCCATCGATGCCACGCGCGCGGTGATGCTGGAGCACGATTTGCGGGCCGGACAGATCGCACATCTGCACATCAACAGCTTTCACGAGGCGGCCTGCCTGTTCGCCGGCCTGCCCGACACCACCTCGCAGGCGCAGTATTCGCTGGCTTTCGCCGTGGCCGTGCAGGCGGTGCACGGCCGGATCGGGGTCGAGCATATCTCGGGCGACGGTCTGCGGGATCCGGCCGTGGCCGATTTCATGGCGCGCATCTCGGTGGCGGAAACGGAAGACCACAACATGCGCTTTCCCACGGGTCGCTGGGCGGACGTGCGGATCACGACCACGGATGGCCGGGTTCTGGAGTCGGGCGACACCCATGCGCGCGGCGGGCCAGAGGCGCCGATGAGCCGGGACGACGTAATCGGCAAGTACATGGAATTCGCCTCTCCCGCGATCGGGGAGCCCCGCGCGGCCGCAATCCGGGACGCGATTCTGGCTCTGACACAGGCCGAAAGCCGGTTTTCCGATGTCGCCGCGCTGATCTACGACGCGACATAGCCAGCCGGTTGCCGGATCAGCCGCCGGGTTTCAGCGGGTACTCCGCCAGGCATTCGTGGCGCGCGCCTTTCGGGTGCAGGGTCGATGAACAAAGGGCAAAGCGCGTCACCGGCATGTCCGGGTGGCGGAACGCAACCAGTTCGGGCGGAA
Source organism: Ruegeria sp. BHSB196 (assembly GCF_059613135.1). Classification (NCBI taxonomy): domain Bacteria; kingdom Pseudomonadati; phylum Pseudomonadota; class Alphaproteobacteria; order Rhodobacterales; family Roseobacteraceae; genus Ruegeria; species Ruegeria sp. BHSB196. The sequence continues at coordinate 22,108 of NZ_JBXWRY010000051.1, read as the reverse complement.
GGGGCTGGGGTGGCGCACCGGGCTTGAGCCGGGCGATCGTCACATGCGGGCGGAAACGGCGGCGTTCAAGCACGATTCCGGCGCGGTGAACGGCCCGGCTGACCTTGGCTTGCAGATCCCGCAGCGCCTCCGATCCCCCGACGACCGCATGAAGCGCCGACCCGAATTGACCGACGCCCGACAGAGTTACCGCAAAGGGATCGCAGGCTATCTCGGCAAGCGCGTCATGCAGCGACACGAGCACGTCTTCGGGCTGATCGTCCAGAAAGGCGAGCGTCAGGTGCAGGTTCTCGCGCGGGACCGGGCGGCCGGATCGCAGCAGGAACTGAAGACGGATCAGGGCATCGGCCGCGTCTTCGCTGACCGGGATGGCGACAAAGCTGCGCATGATCCGATCATAAGCACGCGAACAGACGCCCCGGCAACCGGTCGTGACGCGGCAGGTTCAACGCCCGTATCAGGCAGAACATCATCGCCTGGTTCGATGTGACCACAGGCTTGTTCAGCGCCGCCTCGATCCGCGCGATGGCCTCGACGGCGCGCATGTCGGTGCAGCTCAGAACAATCGCCTGTGCCTGCGGGTGATCGGCCTGGCAGGCCAGATCGAAGACCTCGTCCGGCGTCAATTCTCCCTGGCCGTAGTTGCCGAGTTCGCGCCCGATATCGGCTCGGCTGACGGTTTCGATCTCGTTCCTGGCCAGGAACGCGACTGCGTGATCGTTGATGTCCCCGACATAGGGCGACGAAAACCCGACCCGCGTCGCGCCGAGCGCCCGAATGCCGGCCACGAGCGAACCGGCAGCGGTCAGCGGGATCGCGCCGGACCGGTCCCTGATCCGGCGGGCCAGCATCGCGTCGAATTCCGGGCCGTGCGTCAGCGTGGCCGAGGTGCAGCCGTACAGAACCGCGTGGGGCCGCAAGCCCGCGATCATGCGCAGATCGTGCTCGATGTCGGACGCCCCCAGCCCGGCCATCTGACCGGCATCCGGTACCTCGTCCACATCGTATCCGCCAAGCCGCTGGAAATGCAGGGTGGTGCCGGGCGGGCGCATGAGCTCCAGATCGGGTTCGAGATTGGTGTTCGTGAAGGGCACGAGCACGCCGATCCTTGCAAGCGTCCGGGGCGGGGTCATCGCAATACCTCCTTCAATACGTCGCGCGCTCGGCCCATGACGTCGGGCGCGCAGATCGTGGCGCGCAGGCAGTCGGGCAGGCCATAGCCGTCCATGCCCCGCATCAGCAGGCGGTTGGCGCGCAAGGCCGCATCGGCCCGCCGCGCGATATCCACGGACGGAAACCGCAGCAGCACGAAATTCGTGTGAGAGATCGGCACATCGAGGCCCAGCGCGCGCATGTCCGCCGCGAACCGGTCGCGTATGTCCGCGGTTCGCCGCACGATCCCGCGCATGTGGTCCTGATCGCGCATCGCGGCCGCGGCGGCGGCCTGCGACGCGGACGAGATATTGTTCGGGTTCAGCAGCTTTCGAACCTCCGCGGCGATCGCCGCGGGAAAGCATCCCCAACCCACGCGCGCACCGGCGAGGCCGTAAGCCTTGGAAAATGTGCGCAGAACCACCGTGTCGCCCCGCGCGGCAAGGGCAAAGACCTCGGCGGGCGGCTCCAGCGCGTCGGAGAACTCGGCATAGGCCTGGTCCACCACCAGCAGCACGTTCTCGGGCAGGCCGTCCCGCAGTCGCAGAATCTGCGCGTTTGCGATCAGCGTCCCGGTCGGGTTGGCCGGATTGCACAGCACCACGATCCGTGTCCGCGGCGTCACCGCGTTCAGGATGTGATCGATCGAAACGGTCATGTCTTCCTCGGGCGCGGCCACATAGGCAGCCTGCGACTGCGCGGCGGCGGTCGCAACGAAGGCGTAGCCATGCTGCGTGCCCAGAACCTGATCGCCGGGACCGGCATAGGCGCGGACCAGGCACCCGATCAGTTCCATCGAGCCTGCCCCGCACAGGACAAGCGCCGAGTCCAGCCCGTGAACCTGGGCAATCGCGGCGCGCAGCTCTCGCCAGTCCGGATCGGGGTACAGCGGCAGGTCGGCAAGTGCCTGTTGGCCTGCCGCAGCCGCCTTTGGGCTGGGTCCGAAGGCGCTTTCGTTCTGGGCCATCGAGACGGTATCCGCGCCGCCCAGATCGGTCAGGGCATAGGCCGCCATCGCCCCGATATGCGTACGGGGCCGTATCATGTCGAAACTCCATAGGCACGGGCGCCGTCGGGGCTGACCAGCCCGCGTTCGATGTCCAGCGCCAGCGCGGCCCTGTCCCGCCGGTCCGGCGGTCCGAACCCGCCCCCGCCGGGTGTTTCAAAGATCAGCCGGTCACCGGGTTCGACCCGCAATTCTCCCTTGCCGGGAATGTCCGCGTTGCGTCCGGCAATGCGGATGCGGCCCGGTGCGCCGGGCTGGCCACCCATCCGGCCCAGGGCGGGATATTTCAGCCGTTCGACGGACAGGAACACAACGAAGGGCGCATCATTGGCCGAGGTCATTTCAATCCGCTGCCCCAGACCGCCGCGATACGTCCCGGCGCCGCCGGAGTCGGTGCGCAGCTCGCGCCGCCAGATCGTGACCGGTGCGACGCTTTCGGTGATCTCGACCTGGCTGCCGTAGACGCCGGACGGATAGGCCGTGGCCGACAACCCGTCCGCGTGCGGTCGCGCCCCGGTGCCGCCGTTGTGCACCGGTTCGATGGCGAAAACCCGGCCGCCTCGGGCGGCCACTTCGGGTGCGTGGCGCATCGGGAGGTCGAACATGCAGGACGCGCCCTCGGCCGGCACCCTGTCGGGCAGCGCCTGATGCAGGCAGCCCAGCACCAGATCCGGCGTGACCTGCCCCAGCGTGTGCCGCATCGCCACCGGCACCGGGCGCTGCGCATTCAGGATGCAGCCCGGCGGACCATCGACCGTGAAGGGTTCCAGCGATCCGGCATTGTTGGGAATGTCCGGCCCGACGATGCAGCGCAGCGCAAAGACCGTGTAGGCCGTGGCGTAGTTCAGCGGCACGTTGATGCCTTTTTTCGAGCAGCCCGAAGTGCCGGTGAAATCCACATGCATCCGGGTCCCGGTCACGGTGAGCGTGGCGTGCAGTTCCAGTTCCTTCTCGTACCCGTCCATGCGCAGCATGTTGCGATAGACCCCTTCGGGCACTTCGGAAATGGCCGCAAGCGTGCCGCGCCGCGAGGTGTCGATGATGTAGCGCCCCAGGTCGTCCAGGTCGTCGAGGCCGAATTCCTCCATCATGCCGGTCAGGCGCTTCACCCCGGCCTCGCAACAGGCGATCAGGGCATAGATGTCGCCCTCGTTCGCGATCGGCTCGCGCGAATTGGCGCGGACGATATCCATCAGCAGGGCGTTCAACTCGCCCCGGTCGACCAGCTTGCAGGGCGGGATCAGCAGCCCCTCGTCATAGATGTCCGAACCTTCGGGGCCCATTCCCAGCCCGCCCAGATCGACCAGATGCGACGTGCAGGCGGTGAAACCCACGACCCTGCCCTTGTGAAAGGCGGGCATCATCAGCAGGAAATCGTTCAGATGCCCCGAGGCCAGCCAGGGATCGTTGGTCATGTAGATGTCGCCCGGCTGCATGGCCTGAACCGGAAACCGCTCCCGCAGATGCATCACGGCGGCCGCCATGGTGTTGATGTGCCCCGGCGTGCCTGTCACCGCCTGCGCCAGCATCCGGCCCTGCACGTCGAAGATCCCGGCGGAGATGTCACCGCATTCGCGCACGATCGGCGAAAAGGCGGCGCGGATCAGGGTTTGCCCCTGCTCTTCCACGACGGCCAGCAGCCGGTTCCACATCACTTGCAGGCGGGCGGGGGACATGGATGTCATTGCGCCGCTCCTTTCCGGGTTCGATCCAGGACCAGATTGCCCAGCGCATCCACGCGCGCGCTGAAGTCGGCCGAAACCAACGTGGTCGTCTGCGGCTCGGCAATCAGCGCCGGACCCTCGATGCGGTCTCCGGGGCGGAGGTCGCCGCGATGGAAGACACCGGCGAGCACGCTCTGGCCGGAAATGTCACAGATGATCGGATGCTGGCCGTTGGGCCGCGCGGGCCGGTCCGGCGGCGTCGCCGGGCAGTCCGGCGGGTCGGCGTCAGGTGTGGCGACGCGCACCGCCCAATTGAGGATTTCGATCTCCATCCCCGGCACCGGGCGCGAGAACTGGCTTTTGTATTCCTGCTCGAACGCGAGACGCAAGGGCTCGATGTCATCCGTTGCCAGCGGTCTGTCGGGCAGGACGATTTCGATTTCGTGCCCCTGCCCGTGATAACGCATGAAGCCGCTGCGGCGTGTCGTCGTGGCCGTGTCGGGGGCGCCCCGGGCGACGACCGCGCGGGCCTCGGCGATCATCTCGTCGAACAGGGCATTGACCCCGGCGAGGTCGAGGCGATCCAGCAGGCTGTACCGGCTGCGCGTCATTTCGAAACTCACCGGCGCGAACAGGAAGCCGACCGCCGAGCCTACGCCGGGATCGGGCGGAACCACGATGCGGTTCACCCCCGCCGCGCGTGCCACACGGGTGGCGTGCAGCGGGCCGTTGCCGCCGAAGGCGATCATCGTGCGCGCGCCCATGTCCTTGCCGGACTCGACCGCGTGCATGCGCCCGGCGCTGGCCATGTTCTCGTCCACGATCCGGCTGACCCCGTCGGCCGCGGTCAGCGCGTCGGCTCCGAGTTTCGTGCCGATCCGGCGGTCCAGGGCCGCTTGCGCCGCGGTCCTGTCGATCTGCAGGTGCACTTCGGCAAACGTCTCCGGCCGGATATAGCCCAGAGCGATGTCGCTGTCCGTGACGGTCGGTTCGGTGCCGCCCCGGCCAAAAGCGACCGGTCCCGGCTCGGATCCGGCGCTTTGCGGACCGACGGTCAGGCGGCCCAGCCTGTCGACCGCCGCGATCGACCCGCCGCCCGCCCCGATCTCGATCATCTCGATCACCGGGATGCGCACCGGCATGCCCGAGCCCTTGATGAACCGCGCGGCGCGGGCGATCTCGAACTGGCGGGAGGTCTGCGGCCGGGCATCGTCGATCAGGCAAAGCTTGGCCGTGGTGCCGCCCATGTCGAACGACACGACCTGATCCAACCCGACCTGCGCTGCGATCCTTGATGCGAGGATGGCGCCGCCTGCGGGGCCGGATTCCACGAGGCGGATCGGAAACCGTGTGGCGCTGTCGATGGAACACATTCCGCCGCCAGCGGTCATCATCAGGATCGGACAGGTCAGGCCCTCGGCCTGTAAGCTGTGCTCGAACCGGGTCAGATACCCTCGCATCAGAGGCTGAATATAGGCGTTGGCGACCGTTGTGCTGAGCCGGTCGAACTCGCGCGCTTCCGGGCTGACCTCGCTGGAAATCGAGATCTCGAGGTTCGGGAAGCGGCGTGCCAGCGCGTCCCGCAACCGCCGCTCGTGGGCAGGGTTGGCATAGGCATGCAGCAGGCAGATCGCCACGGCCTCGGCGTTCAGGGCTTCGATCTGGCCCGCCAGCGTCGCGGCCGCGTCCTCGTGCAGCGGGATCAGGGCCTCGCCTTCGACCGACATCCGTTCGCGCACCGTGAGGGCACGTTCACGCGGAACCAGAAGGTCCGGCTTTTCCAGGTTGATGTCGTATTGCGCGTATCGGCGCTCATAGGCGATTTCGAGAATGTCCCGAAACCCCTCGGTGGTCACGGTGACGACCCGCGCGCCACGTTTTTCGATCAGCGCGTTGGTCGCCAGCGTGGTGCCGTGGATGAAGCCTGTTATGTCGGCCGTTCTGCAACCGGTCTGGGCCAGCACCCTGCGCACGCCGTCCAGCGCGCCCCGGGCCGGGTTGGCGTGGGTTGTCAGCGTTTTCGTCGAGGCGAGGATCCGATCCCCGCCCCGAACCAGGACGGTATCGGTGAAGGTGCCGCCAATGTCCACGGCGAGCCGCAGAGCGGAAGTGTAGTGCATGTGTCGTTCCAGTTGTCGCGGTTGAAGAGCGAAGTCGGGTGGGCGCCCCGATCACGTCGCGACCAGATCCGCGCCTGTTGCGCGGCGATGCAGGGATTTTGGAACGTAGCCTGTCATGGCCGCAAGCTGGCACCGGGGAACGGCCTTGGCTTTGCCAAAGACGACAAGTTTGCCCGTTTGCGACCTGAACCCGACCGGCGGCGACCGGCCTGCGATCAGGGCTGCAGCGACCGAAACATCTCCTCTATCCCGTCGCGGGTCTGCCGGCTGGCTTCGAGGAGCGCATTGGCACTGGCCAGCGGTTTCGCCGCATCCGCAGGCTGCTCGGCCGTCAGGCGTGACGCAAGTTCCGCCAGTTGCGAGTACCGGTCCGCGGACGCGGCCTGTGCCGGCTCCCACGCTTCGGCCAACCAGAAATACCGCGCCGCGTCCTGCGCCTTGCCCAATTCCACCAGCTGATCCGCCGCGGTGGAAAAATCGCCGGTCGCGGCCAGGGTCCGGGCCCGCAGAACGGCCGCTTCCGGGCTCGGATCACCCTCCAAGGCCAGCAGCGCAGCATGCGGCTTGCCCTGTTGCAGACGCAGTTCGGCCAAGGTCAGAGACACTCGTCGCTCCGCTTGCCGGTCGGAAACGAGGCGGGCATAGGCGGCGGCATCGGTGTCGAACCCGAGGCGCGCAAGCCGGTCTGCGACCGCCGCCGCCGTTTGCGCGGACAACATCGCGCGCTGGCTTGGCGAAAACCCTGTGGCCCGGGCAAGGAATGTGATGTCGTCGGCCCGCGCCTGCAGCAGTGCAACCACACGCTCGAAGGTTTGCCGCGCCGGATCGCCCGCCGCATCGGGCGCGAGCGTCGCCGCCACCTCCAGCGCCCGGTCGAACTGTTGATTGAGCGCCAGTCCCACCGAGTGGGCCGCTGCCAGCTTCGTTCCGAGTTCGGATCGCCGGTATTGCATGGCGAAAGACGCCGCCAATTCGATTTCGCTTTCCGAAACCGCGCCGCGATCCCGCCACCGTTTTTCGATGAGCCGGATCAGCGCCATGGGGGCCTCGGCAACCTGACGGTCGCCTTCGACCACCTGCTTCAAACGGGTTTCTTCGTGACCGGGCTTGTCTTCCGCCCGCGCCAGATCGGCCTCGGCCAGAACGATGTCGGCTGCGGGCTCGGTCATGTGCCGTCCCGCCGCCCTCAGGACGCGGCGCGCGGCCTCGGGATGGCCCGCCTGCAGGAGCATGGTCGAAAGATCGGCGGCAAAGAGGCGTTTCAGATGATCGGGAAGGGCGGCAAATGTGAGCTCGATCGCCGGCAGATTCGCGGCCGGGTCCAGGCGCCTGTCCGCCAGGGCACCCCAGAGCGCCGACGCCCCGTCGCATGCCTGCTGACCTTGAAAATTTCGGTTCTCGGACTGCGCCACGCCTTCGATGACCGCCGCCATGGCGATCACGGTCTCCGCGGCGGCGCCATCGAGGTCGGCCAGTTCCACAATCCGTTCGGCCTCGGCCCCGAAACCGAAATAGGTATAGAGCCTCGCCAATTTCAGCGCCTGATGACGATCCACCCTGTCGAACTCGCCAAACAGGCGCGATCTTGCCGCCGCAACCTGCGCGGCGAAGGTGGTGCCGTCGCTCCATTCGGAGAGGTCGAGTTCGTGGTCCGCAATGCAGTCTGGGGCGCGCATCCCGAGCAACTCCTCGGCAAGCGCGTCGTTCAGGTCGCGATCCACGACGGTTGCAACGCTGATGTTTCCGAGATCGAACTCCGCGCCCGACATCTTCGCCAACTCCGGCACTCTGGAACGGCGCGGGCCGACATCCGCGAGCTCCAGGTCCAATACGGCCTGGTCCGTGCCCTGTACGAGCCGGGCCATCAGACGTTCTTCGACTTCGGCTGCGATTGTCGGAAAGGTCAGTCGGGGTTCTTTCGGGAACGCTTTCTTGCCTTTGTTCGGGTCGTCTTGATCCGGTCCGGTCGGTTGGGCCGTCAGTGGCGGCGGCGCAAGCGGCAATTCGACCGGAGCGGCGTCGGCCTTGGAGCCGGGCGCGATGTCCACGACGATCATCCTTCCCGACAGGGTGAAGGCCGACGCGATGCAGTCGCATCCGAATCCAATCTCCAGCGGCGCGCCCGGTTCGTCCTGGCTCAGTGTCTTGATCCGGCCGGAGTAGATCCGGTCGAACACGGTGCCGTACGAGAATTCCACGCCGTCGAGACCGACCGTCAGGCTGGCGCCACGGTCGCGCCTGTCCAGCGACCAGGCCGTTCCCGGCGGCACCCGCGCCACCAGCCGGGTAAAGGCGCCATGCTCGCCGGACCGCACCACGACAGTTTCGGCCGCGACCGGCACGGCGACCAGAAGAAGGATGGAGATCGAGAGAAAGATCCGGATCATGCCGCCGATTTCTTGACTTCCTTGAGGGCATCTTCGAGTTCCGAGAATGCCGGTCGGCAATGGCTTGGCGTGTTCTGGCGGCCGACCTCGATGCACATGGCGGCGTTGTGGTTGTGGAGATTCGCGACGAGCACTTCCTTGATCAGCTGGTAGAAGTGATTGTCCTCTTCGACCACGGCCTTGAGCTTGCCCGCGAAGGGGCCGACCAAACAGTAGGCCAGAAACACGCCCAGAAACGTCCCGACCAGAGCCCCGCCGATCAGTTTTCCAAGGATCTCGGGGGGTTGGTCGATCGAACCCATCGTCTTGATCACACCCAGCACGGCGGCAACGATGCCCAGCGCGGGAAGACCGTCGGCGACGGTCTGAAGCGCGTGGCTGGAATGCATGGCGTGGTGGAAGTTGGTCTCCATCCGCTTTTCCAGCACCTCTTCGACCTGGTGCGGATCGTCATAGTTCATGGAGGCCGCGCGCAGAGTGTCGCAGATCAGTTCCACCGCCTCGCGATCCGCCAGGATCTTGGGATAGGCCAGGAAGATCGCCGAGTTTCCCGGATCCTCGACATGCTGCTCGACCTCGACCGGATTGGAGCGCGCGATCCGGATCAGCGAGAACAGCAGGCACAGCAGGTCGCGATAGTCCTGAGGCTTCCATTTCGGCCCCTTGAACACCTTGACCATGTCCTTGGCGGTGTGTTTGACCGCACCGATGTCATTGCTGATCAGAAATGCGCCGGTGGCGGCCCCGCCGATCATCATCAGTTCGAAGGGCAGCGATTTCAGAATGATCGCCATCTTGCCCCCGGCGGCCAGGTAACCCCCGAAGACCATGGCGAAGATCACGACGATTCCGACGATTCCGATCATGCTTGACCTCCAACGAAACTGATTGCCGACACGATCGAGCCACCCTTATTCCTTTGGTACCGTCGCGTTCCGCCCGGCCAGGACGACGCTGATCGTATAGGCCGCCTGCGGGCTGAGGCCGGCCATGACCCCCGCCGCGCTTTCGGGCGACATTCGCGACAGGAATCCGGCGGCAAAGCTTGGATCCATTTCCTCGAACAGGGCCGCGGCCTCCTTGGGTTTCATGTTTTCATAAACCTCGGTCAGGCGGGTCAGGTCGTTTTCCGACGCGGTATCCGCCAGAGCGAGCGTGGCCCTGAGTTCGTCTTCGGCCGTCCGGAGTCCCGCCAATCGCGTTTCGATGGCCGCATCCGCGATTTCCAACGCCTTCATGCGGTCCTGGATCTCGGCTTCCCGCCGCTGCAGGGCCGCTTCGCGCCGCAAGAGATCCTGAAGCAGGCGATTCAGATCCTCGTCCTGCATGTCCGGTTGGCGGAGCGTTGCCGCATCCGGAATTTCCTGTCCGTCGGCAAGCTCGCGCGCCAGAGCCGGCCCGGCCTCGAGACTCAGGCGGATCAGAGCTGAGCCGACCATCAGGACCGCGATCAGCAACAGTGCACCGCTGCGGTTCGGGTTCGGCTGCAAACGTGACGGAACGGCGGTCATGGGTCCGACCTGCCGGCAGCGCGGCCATGACGGATGAACATGACGCCGGCGGGGCTGGAAACCTCCTTGGGCTCGTCCGAGGGGACGGGAGACTCCGCTGGTTCGGGCGTCGGCTGCATCCGGTTGTCGGTTCCCGAGCCTTTCGCGTCTTCGTTCGGAACCACGTCATGCATCGACGCCATGATCAGCTCCAGGCGCTGGGCCACCGATTCGGCCCGCGTCGTCAGATCCTGAAGCGACGTGTTCGACCGGTCCGACGCATCGCGCGCCGAGGCGAGGGACTTGTTCAACTCGTCCACCTGCGACGACAGCACCGCGACCGCGCCGCCGACACCGTTTTCGAGGTCGTTGAAACGCTTCAGCCGGCGGGCCAGAACGAAGCAGTAAAGCCCGGCGCCCAGAGCGCCCGCCACCAGCAGGATATCGGCCACGAGTTCCAATTCGCTCTCCTAGTTCACCACGAATTCCATCACCAGCAGGTCGCGGACCCGCCCTTCGCCCACGACGACCTGGATGCGCCGCAACAGGTGCCCACGCATCCGGGTCAGAGCCAGCGGATCCTTCAGATCAGACAGTTCGACCGCCCGCAGATATCCGTTCAGAATGTCGAGAATGCGCGGCCGCAGCCGTTCGACATCGGCGGCATGGGCCTGTTCCACCTCAAGCTGGGCGTGAAACCTCAGGTGCCGGGACTCGCTGCCGAAATCCAGCGAGACGAGGATCGGCGACAGGTCCACATAGGCGATGTCGGGCAGCGCCGACGGGGTCGCCCCGCCACCCGATACCGCGACATCCGCCGCATCCGTGCCGCCGCCCGCAAACAGCCCGGACGTGGTCAGGACATAGCCGACAGCCGCGCCGGATACGGCGAGAACCGCAGCCAGCACGAGCGCAAGCTTGCCCGTCTTCTTCGGGCTTTCGGCAGGGTTGGCCGTCGTGTCGGTCATGATGCTCCTTCCGATCTGTCTGGCCGACTCATAACCGGGGAGGAACTAACCGATTGTTAAGGCCGATCGGCCAAACACGGAGCGTGCCGCGCAGAATGTCGGCAACACGGAGGTGGACGTGCAGCAGATCGGAACCGTCTGGTCAGGTTTGGACAGAAAACGCCAGATCATAGTCGTCGGCGCAGCGGTGGCGGTGTTTCTGGGCATTCTGGGGATGACGCGAATCGCGACCGCGCCAAACATGGTGCTGCTCTATGCGGGTCTTGACGGAGCCACCGCCGGCGAGGTTGTCAGGGCCGTCGATCAGAAGAACATCCCTTACGAGGTGCGGGGCGATGCGATCTATGTCTCGGCCGCGCACCGGGACAAGTTGCGCATGACTCTGGCAAGCGAAGGTCTGCCCGCGAATGGCGGCCGCGGATACGAACTGCTTGATTCGCTGAGCGGGTTCGGCACCACGTCACAGATGTTCGACGCTGCCTATTGGCGCGCGAAGGAGGGGGAACTGGCCCGCACGATCGTGGCCAGCCCGCATGTTTCGCAAGCGCGTGTGCATATCGCGCACGGCTCGTCGAATCCGTTCCAGCGCAACATCGAACCCACCGCCTCGGTCGCCATCGTCCCCGCGGGGGCGCAGATCACCGCGGGTCAGGCCAATGCGATCCGTTATCTGGTCGCGTCGGCGGTGACGGGCTTGGCCGTGGACAAGGTCGCGGTGATCGATGCCAACGGGGCCGTTTTGGGCCCGCAGGAGGAACCGACCGGCGCGGGCGCGCCGGACGAGAGGGCGCAGCAGCTGCGCGAGCGGGTTCTGAGACTGGTCGAGGCCCGGGTCGGCACCGGCAACGCGGTGGTCGAGGTCAGCATCGATACCGTGACCGAGACCGAGTCAATCCGTGAACGCCGCTTCGATCCCAATGGCCGCGTGGCCATCAGCACAGATGTCGAGGAGCGATCGGAGAATTCCCGCAACCAGTCTTCCGAGGTGACGGTGGCCTCGAACCTTCCCGACGGCGACGGCGCGGCGGGGGACGAATCCAACTCCACGACAAGCCAGACCCGTGAGCGCGTGAACTATGAAGTATCGGAGACGGAACTGGAAATCCTGCGGGTGCCCGGGTCGATCAAGCGGCTCACCGTAGCCGTGCTGGTCAATGGAACCCGAGGCGTGGACAGCTCCGGCGCGGAAGTGTTCGAACCCTTGCCCGAGGCGGAACTGGCCGCGCTCGAGGAGCTGGTCGCCTCGGCGGTGGGCTTCGACGCGGAACGTGGCGACGTGATCACCATCAAGTCCATGAGCCTGAGCCCCATCGAACCGCTGGGAACGCTGGCGACCGCGTCGGCCTGGGACAAGCTGCATATCGACGCGATGTCGCTGATCCAGCTGGCGACGCTGGCGCTGGTCTCGCTGTTTTTGGGCCTCTTTGTGATCCGGCCCATCATGACACGACCGGCCGCAACGCCGCAGATGCTGGCGGCACCCGACCGCGCGGCAGAACCGGAAGTGCTGACCGGCGAGATCGAATCCGCCGAAGGCCAGGTCGCCGCCCTTTCCGGCGGCACCGGCAATCCGGGCAATGGCAGCGCCATGCCGGCCCTTTCAGCCCGGCGCAGCGATGACGCGGTGGAGCGGTTGCGGGCGATGATCGGGGACAAACAGGAGGAAACGGTCGAGATTCTGCGCAGCTGGCTGGAAGAGAGCGAAGAGAGAGCCTGATGTCCATCGCGCACCTGCTGGAAAAGTTCGACCCCGAGCCGGCAGAGGGCGGCCAGGTGCACATCCTGCGCGATGAAGCTCTGGAGGAGCAGCGGCTGGAGTCGTTCGAACACGGCTATTCGGCCGGATGGGAAGACGCTGTGGCGGCGCAATCCAAGTCGCGGGCGCATCTGAGCGCGGAACTGACGCGCAATCTCGAAGACCTCTCCTTTACCTATCACGAGGCGCTGAACCAGATGTCCCAGTCGCTGGAACCGTTGTTCCGGACGCTGGTTCAAAAGGTGCTGCCAAGGACGGTCGAGCACGGCTTTGGCCTGAAGATCGCCGAACAGCTGCACGAGATGGCCCGCACCGACATCGCGCAACCCATCCATTTGCAGGTACCCGTCGGAGCGGGTGCCGGTGTCGAACTGCTGCTGGATCAGGAGTTCCAGGCACCCGTCAAACTGACCGAAGACGCCAGCTTGTCGCCCGGCCAGGCGCGGCTGTGCGTCGGAACCGCGGAACGCGAAATCGACTGCGATGCCCTGTTGGCGTCCATCGACGAGGCGTTCGCCGCTTATCTCCATCAGGCGAATGAGGTTTCCAGCCAATGACCGAAAGCACCAGAAAACCTTCCGAGATCCAGAACCCGTTCGAGTCCGTGCCAATCGAGATCACGGTGTCGGTCGGGCGCGCCCGTCCGCCGATCCGCGACCTGCTCAATCTCGGCGAGAATGCCGTGCTGATGCTGGACAAGCGGGTTGAGGATCCGGTGGACCTTTATGTGGGGGACCGGCTGATCGCCCGCGGCCACCTGGAAGAGATGGATGGCGATCAGTCTGGTCAGCTGGCCGTCCGCCTGACCGAAATTGCCGAATTTCCGAACGGGCTGCGGTGATGGTGCGCATTGCCGCCCTCGCGCTTGCGACCGTTGCCCTTGCCCTGATTCCGGTCATGGCCGGAGCGCAGGATCTGAGCCTCTCGGTCGATGGCGGCGGATCACTTTCGGCCCGGGCGATTCAGCTGATCCTGCTGATCACCGTTCTGAGCCTGGCGCCGGGCCTGGCGATCATGATCACCTGTTTCCCGTTTCTGGTGACGGTGCTGGCGATTCTCCGGCAGGGCATCGGGCTGCAGCAATCGCCGCCCAACATGCTGATCGTCAGCCTGGCGCTGTTTCTCACCTATTTCATCATGGAACCGGTCTTCGTTGACGCCTGGGCGAACGGCATCCGTCCGATGCTCGACGAGAAGATCGGGATGGAACCGGCGTTGGAACGGGCGATCGCACCGTTCCGGGCCTTCATGGCGGGCCGGGTCGATCCGGACACGTTCGGGTCCATCGCATCCCTGCGTCCTGGCGGTGCCGAACTTGCCCCGTCGCCCGAGGCACCGATCTCGGTCCTTGTTCCGTCCTTCATGCTCTCCGAGATCGCCCGCGCGTTCCAGATCGGTTTCCTGATCTTCCTGCCCTTCCTGATCATCGATCTGGTGGTCGCGGCCGTCCTGATGTCGATGGGCATGATGATGGTGCCCCCGGCGACCGTGGCGCTGCCGTTCAAGCTGGCATTCTTCGTGATCTCGGACGGCTGGGCGCTGATCGCCGGCGCCCTGGTGCGCAGCTATGTCGGATAGGCGCCGCGCCCCGGCCCGCCAAATCCCGCTCAGGTTCTTCGGATGAGGAAGCGGGCGCGCAACCCGCCATCGCCCGCCTCGAACGTCAGCCTTCCGCCATGCTGTTCCGCGACACTGGCCGCGATGGTCAGCCCCAGCCCGAATCCATCCGACGACCCGGTGTTCGAGCCGCGGCGAAACGGCGCCAGCAGGGCTTCGATGTCCGAAACCGTCATGCCGGTGCCCTGGTCCTCGACGGTGATCGTCGCGTATTCGGCATCCGTCTCCAGCCCGACCACGGCCCGACGCCCGTACTTGAGCGCATTGTCGATCAGGTTGGACAGCGCCCGCTGCAATGCGATCGGCCGCGCCGTAACCAAGACGCGCCGGGTTTCCGGCAGGGTACCGTGACCCCGGCGCGACATGAAGACCGACCGCGCGCCATCCACGACCACCGGTTCGGATCGGCAGAGGGTCACGGGCTGTCCGGTATCCTGATAGTCCGCAATCAGCGACTCGATCAGCGAGGTCAGCGAAATCGGGCGCGGCTCTTCGGCGTTCAGTTCGGCGCGGGTGTAGGTCAGCACGCTTTCGATCATTCCGGTCATCTGGTCGATGTCGGAGTCCAGCTTTTCACGCAGTTCGTCATCCGCGATCAGCGCCGTGCGCAGGCGCAGCCGGGTCGCGGGCGTGCCGAGATCGTGACTGACGCCCGAAAGGACGGTGGCCCGCTTTTCAAGCTGTACCCGCTCGGCCTCGAGATAGGCGTTTACCGCTTCCACGATATCGCGCAGCTCGGACGGGCCGGTGGTGTCGTAGCTCTCGGGCCCCCCGATCCGGCGGCGGTCGCGCAGCGCCTCGGCAAACCGGACAAAGGTGTCGGACACGTTGGCGATCACCGACAACAGCGCCGCGAGCGCGACGATGGCGATCAGGGCGGCGGGGAGGCGCAGGTCCGCGGGCGCAGCGCCGCACCCCCAGACAGCCGTTCCGTCGATGCGCTGCCACGGCCCGCGTCCGAATTGCGCGATCAGGGTCGGCTCGCTGCAATACAGTGCAAGCAGGCGCGTCAGATTGCCCATCTTTTCGGGTGCGGTCTGACCGCTGCCCGATACCAGACCCGAAACCGGATAAATCAACCTGTCCGACACCACCGCCAGCGTCAGAACCCGCCCGCCCAGCGGCGCGGAACTGTCGGTGAGAATGGAGAGGTTGGTGACGTAGTCCGGGCCGGGCAGCCCCGGCAACTGTTCGAACTTCCCCGCGGTTGCCAGCGCGGCGGCCTCGTCGGAAAGCGGTGTGATCAGGATTTCCGGCGGCGGCGCGTTGCCGGTGCGCAGTGCCTCGTAGACCGCAAATCCCGCCACGTAGGAGCGGGTCAGGAACCGATCCCAGGCCCGCGCGGACGCAAACCACATGCCCGCGGCGACCAGACCAATCGCAAAGGCCGAGAGGACGGCGATCCAGCCCAGGCTGCGGAGCCGGAACGGACGGCGCATCACGCGCCTTCATCGACGATCACATCGACCGCCATGACATAGCCGACGCCACGTTCCGTGCGCAGCATCTGAGGTTCCTTCGGGTCGGCCTCGATCTTGGACCGCAATCTGCCCACAAGCACGTCGATGGCCCGGCCTTGCCCCTCGGGTTTGTCGGACTCGCCTGTCACATCCAGCGCGGCGGCGATCTCTTCGCGGGTCAGCGGAATGTGCGGATTGGCCAGAAGCACCTTCAACAGAGCCGTTTCACGCCGCGACAGGGACACCTGGAACCCTTCCGGCGAATGCACCTCGTCGCGCTTTCCGTCATAGATCCACCCGTTGAAGCGGAAGGTCTGGGTTCGACGCCGATAGGCCAGGGACGGGGTTCGCCGCGTGCGCTGCATGACCGCCCGGACCCGTGCCAACAGAAGTTGCGGGTTGAAGGGTTTGGCGATGTAGTCGTCCGCGCCGACCTCGTATCCCGCCATCCGCTGGTGATCCGCCGACAGGGCCGACACGAAGATGATGGGCACGTCCTGTTCCCGGCGCAGACGGGCGCAGATTTCGACGCCGTTCTCGTCCCCCAGCATCACGTCCAGGAGGATCAGGTCGATCCGACCGGATTGTAGATGGGTCACGATCTCGGCCTCGGAGGCCGCGGGCAACGCGACGAACCCGTTCCGGTGAAAGAACTGCGTCAGCATCGTGCGCATCTCGGCATCGTCATCAACGACCAAAAGCCGTGGAATCGCCACCTGTAGTCCTCCCCTACGCGACCCTTGTCTGCAGTCCCTTGTAACGAACGGCAACAGATTCAAGACCAACGTAACACGCTGTAACAGAAGGGCCGGATATTTTCGCGATTGCGGGGAAGTCGCGGCGTTTCCGCATTGTCAGGCAAGAGCGCCGCGGCACAATATCGGGCATCGCTGCTGGCACGGCAGCACATTTCGGGAGGAAATCGTGATGAAACGCATCGCTTTGGCGGCGGGAACCGCCGTTGCGGCTCTGTCGGCATCGGCCACCTTCGCCGAACCGACGGCAGAGGTTCTGCACTGGTGGACATCGGGCGGCGAGGCCAAGTCGGTCGCCGTCCTGCAGGAGGAATTCGCGGCAAACGGCGGAACCTGGACCGACATGCCGGTGGCGGGCGGCGGCGGCGACGCGGCCATGACCGCCCTGCGTGCGCGGGTGCTGGCCGGGAACGCGCCGACCGCGGTTCAACTCAAGGGTCCGGCCATTCAGGAATGGTACGAAGAAGGCGTGCTGGCCGACATTTCGAATGTGGCCGCGGCCGAAGGGTGGGCCGATGTTCTGCCTGCCTCGATCGCCGCACATATGAAATGCGAGGACATCTGGTGCGCCGCGCCGGTGAACGTGCACCGGGTGGACTGGATCTGGGCCAATGCCGACGTGTTGGCCGCGAACGGCATCGAGATGCCCAAGACCTGGGACGAGTTCAATGCGGCGGCCGAGAAACTGCAGGCCGCGGGGGTCATCCCGCTGGCCCATGGCGGGCAAGCCTGGCAGGACGCCACCGTGTTCGAGACCGTGGTCCTGGGCATCGGCGGGCCCGAGTTCTACAAGCAGGCTCTGGTCGATCTCGATCCCGAGGCGCTGACCTCGGAAACCATGGTTGCCGTTTTCGATCAGATGCGGACGCTGCGCGGTTTCGTGGACGAGAACTTCTCGGGCCGCGACTGGAACCTCGCCACCGCGATGGTGATGAACGGAGAGGCCGCATTTCAGATCATGGGCGACTGGGCCAAGGGTGAATTCCTGGCCGCCGGCAAGGTGCCGGGCGAGGACTTTCTCTGCGCCTCGACGCCCGGCGACGGCTTTCTCTACAACGTGGACAGCTTTGCCATGTTCGAGGTCGAAGGCGACGACCAGCGCGCCGGTCAGGAACTGTTGGCCAAGCTGATCGTCGGCCCGAGCTTTCAGGAGGTGTTCAACCTCAACAAGGGCTCGATCCCGGCCCGCACCGACGTTTCGCTGGACGCGTTCGACCAGTGCGCCCGGCTGTCGGCCGACGACATGGCCGCCAGCTCCGGCGGCGGATCGCTGTTGCCGTCCTATGCCCATGGCATGGCGTTGCGCGGCGCGCAGGCGGGTGCAATCACCGATGTCGTGACCGCCCATTTCAACTCGGGCATGTCTTCACAGGATGCGGTCCAGATGCTGGCTGACGCCGTCGCCAACAGCTATTGATCGCACTCGGTCCCGCCCGCACTCACGAATCTTCGGGCGGGACCAATATCCGGGGAGGCCGACATGTCGGAATGGTTGGAAAACCACCTGCCAAAGGTGGTTCTCGCGCCCTCTTTCATCGCAGTTCTCGTCTTTGTCTACGGGTTCATCGGCTGGACCGCCTGGGTGTCGCTGACCCGGTCCAAGCTGCTGCCGAAATACGAGATTTCGGGTCTGATCCAATACGAGAGGCTGTTCGCCTCGCCGCGGTGGGACACCGCGATCAACAACCTCTACATCTTCGGGTCGCTGTTCATCGTCATCGCGATGGCCTTGGGTTTGCTGCTGGCCATCCTGCTGGATCAGAAGATCCGCACCGAAGGCTTCATCCGAACCATCTATCTCTACCCGATGGCGCTGTCGATGATCGTGACCGGCACGGCGTGGAAATGGATCTTGAACCCGGGCCTCGGGATCGAGGCCCTGGTGCAGGGATGGGGCTTTCCGGGGTTCGAGTTCGATTGGCTGGTGCAACCCGATCTGGCGATCTACACCATCGTTGCCGCCGCCGTCTGGCAAAGTTCGGGCTTTGTGATGGCTCTGTTTCTGGCCGGGCTTCGGTCGGTGGACCAGGAGATCATCAGGGCCGCACAGGTGGATGGCATCCCGACATGGCGGATCTATTCCGCGATCATCATTCCGTCGATGGCCCCCATCTTTCTGTCGGCCTTCATCGTCCTGGCGCATCTGGCGATCAAGAGTTTCGACCTCGTGATCGCGCTGACCGGCGGCGGGCCGGGATATGCCACCGACCTGCCGGCAACCTACATGTACGCGATGGCGTTTTCGCGTGGTGACATCGGTCAGGCGGCCTCGTCCGCGATGATCATGATGCTGGTCGTGTTCGCGATCGTGGTTCCCTATCTCTATTCCGAGCTGAGGTCGAAAAATGTCTGACGTGACGCTTTCCCGACCCCGCGCGGACGGCGCCTTTGGCCGGATTGCCCTGCGCTGGCTGCTGTATGTCATGCTGGGACTCTTTGCGCTCTATTATCTGATGCCGCTGTTCGTGATGGTCACGACCTCGCTCAAGAGCCTCGAGGAAATCCGGACCGGCAGCCTGATCGCCCTTCCCCGCACTGTCAGCCTCGATGCCTGGGGAACCGCCTGGTCGAGCGCCTGTACCGGCATTCAGTGCGAAGGGTTGCGACCCTATTTCTGGAATTCCGTTCTGATCGCCGTTCCTGGCGTTGCCATTTCGACCCTGCTGGGGGCGATCAACGGCTATGTGATCGCCCAATGGCGGTTCAAGGGCTCGAACCTGATATTTTCGCTGATGCTGTTCGGCTGTTTCATCCCGTTCCAGGTGGTGCTGATGCCGATGGCGCGGTTGTTGGGGCTGATGGGCCTGGCCGGGTCCATTCCCGGCCTGATCTTCGTGCACGTCGTCTATGGCATCGGGTTCACGACGCTGTTCTTCCGCAACTACTATGTCACCATTCCGTCCGAACTGGTGAAGGCGGCCAAGGTGGACGGCGCGGGGTTCCTGCGCATCTTCTGGTCGATCTTCCTGCCGCTGTCGCTTCCGATCATCGTCGTAACCGTCATTTGGCAGTTCACGCAGATCTGGAACGATTTCCTGTTCGGCGTTTCCTTCAGCGAGGCGGGCACGCAACCGGTGACCGTCGCGCTCAACAACATCGTCAATTCGACCACCGGCGTGAAGGAGTACAACGTGGACATGGCCGCAGCGATCATCGCGGGCCTGCCGACGCTGCTCGTCTATGTGGTGGCCGGGAAATACTTCATCCGCGGGCTGACCGCGGGATCTGTAAAGGGATAAGACGCATGGCTCCCATCCTCGACATCCGGAACCTGCACAAAAGCTATGGCGCCACCGAGATCCTGAAGGACATCAACATCTCGATCGAACCGGGCGATTTCCTGGTGCTCGTCGGCCCGTCCGGCTGCGGCAAGTCCACCTTGCTGAACTGTATAGCCGGATTAGAGCCTATTTCCGGCGGGTCGATCTTCATCGACGGCAAGGACATGACGAACGTCAGCCCCAAGGATCGGGACATCGCCATGGTGTTCCAATCCTACGCGCTGTATCCGACCATGTCGGTCGCCAAGAACATCACCTTTGGCATGAAGGTTCGGGGCGTCGATGCCGCCACCCAGGCGCGGAAACTGAAGGACGTCGCGGCGCAGCTCCAGATCGAACAGCTGTTGAACCGGCGTCCCAGTCAACTGTCGGGCGGGCAGCGACAGAGGGTTGCCATGGGACGGGCCTTGGTGCGCGACCCCAAGCTGTTCCTGTTCGACGAGCCGCTTTCGAACCTCGACGCCAAGCTGCGGGTCGAGATGCGTTCGGAAATCAAGAAGCTGCATCAGACTTTGGGCGCGTCGATGGTCTATGTCACCCATGACCAGATCGAGGCGATGACGCTCGCCACCAAGATCGTCGTGATGAAGGGCGGCGTGATCCAGCAGATCGGCAGCCCGTCGGAAATCTACAACCGCCCGGCCAACCTGTTCGTGGCCGATTTCATGGGCTCGCCTGCGATGAACCTGATCCCGGCGCGGGCGGTGCGAAACGGGTCGGGAACCCGCGTCCACATCGCCAGAGAGGCCGGCGATCCGATCGTCCTGACCGACAACCGCGATCTGAACCTGCCCGAGGACGTGATCCTGGGCCTGCGCCCAGAGGACATTGCCGAGGCCGGCTATCGCAGCGGCGACGGCGTACAAGAGGCGGCGTGCCTTGTTGACATGGTCGAACCGGCGGGGGCCGACACCTACGTGGTTTCCGAATTGGGCGGCAAGCAGGTCACGGCGCGGCTCCATGCGGAAACCCGTGCGCAGCCGGGACAGATGCTGAACCTTGCCTTTGACATGACCAAGGTGTCCTATTTCGCCACCGGGAGCGGCGAGAGGTTGAACTGACACGATGCGATTGGTCGCGGATCTGGGCGGCACGAATGTGCGCTTCGGCCTTGTGGCGCGGCCGGGGCAGGCGCCCACGAACGTGCGGAGTTACCGGAACGATGAGTTTGAAGGCTTTGGCGGGGCCTTGAGCCGCTATCTGACCGATGCCGAAGAACCAGCGATCTCGGACATCGTGGTGGCGGTCGCGGGTCCGGTGACGGGCCGCATGGCGCGGCTCACCAATCGGGACTGGGTGATCGACGCCGACCGGATCAGCCGGGACTTCGGTGGCACTCGTGTTCGGTTGATGAACGATCTCAACGCCTTGGGTCACGCCCTGGGTCATCTTGGACCGGGCGACCTGCTGAGCGTCATCCCCGCGCCGCCGGAACCGCCGGTCATCAAACAGGCGTTGGTCGTGGGTATCGGCACCGGTTTCAACGTGAGCCCGGTGGTCTGGGCCGGCGGTTCGGCGGTGTGCCCGGTCGCGGAATACGGCCACACGTGGCTATCGTCGGAAATCGCCGCGCATCTGCGCGCGGCGTTTCCTGCGGCGGGCGACATGCCGACGGTCGAGGATTGCTTCTCCGGCCGTGGCTACGCCCGGCTGCGGGATGGATGGAAAGGGCCGGGGGAAGAGTTCGAGCGGGTCTATGCCGGGTTGCTTGGAATGCTCACCCGCGATCTGCTGCTGACCTTCGTGCCCCTTGCCGGGATCTATTTCGCAGGCAGCGTGGCGCGGGGCGTTCTGCGCTCTGCAGCCGCTCCGCAGTTTGCCGAAACCTTTCGCCGGCCACATGCTCTGGCCGACCGGCTGAGTGCGCCGGTTTGGGTCATCACCGACGACGCCACCGCGTTGCGCGGGTGCGGCGCGCTGGACCTGAGTCCCTGACCTTTTCGTGGCGTCACCCAGCCTTGCGCTGCGCGACGGGAGCCGCCTAAGCTCGGACCGGGCAGGTCGGGGACACGCAATGGCAGAAAGCTCAGTCGCAGTCGGAGCCGTTTGGGCCGTGTTCTTTCTTGGCGCACCTGCGGTGATCCTGCTTTTCAACGCCCGAGTTCCGGTTCTGCAACGCCTCGGACCCATTGTCCTGTGCTATGCGCTGGGACTGCTGATCGGGTTGAGCGGCATGATCCCTGAGAACGCGGACAGCATCCGCAAGAGCGCGGCCGAGGTCAGCCTGGGCCTGGCGCTGCCATTGCTCCTGTTTTCCGTCGATGTCCGGGCCTGGGGCCACGTCGCGGGCCGCGCCCTGTTTTCGATGCTTCTGGCGGTCGTCGCGGTGATGGCGGTCGCCACCGCGCTATTCTTTGTCTTTGCCCGACAGGGAATCGAAGAGGCCGATCAGCTGTCGGGCATGGCGGTTGGAATGTATACGGGCGGGCTGGCCAATATGGGTGCGATAAAG
>NZ_JBXWRY010000050.1:0-27764 GCF_059613135.1 Ruegeria sp. BHSB196 | reverse complement strand
CAAAGAAAGAGGGCCGCGTGACCTGCGACGCGCTGCTGAAACTCTGCAACCGCGAGGCCGTCGAGATGGTGATCGGCGAGCCGGGCCATGAAACCACCGTGGTCGTGCAGGCGGGCAAGGCCCCCATCATCAACGGGGTCGAGGAAAAGCTGATGCGCGTCGGCTGCGGCTCGGCCGCCATCGGCATGTTCGCCAAGCAGTGGATCGACCATGTGGACGAGGTCGTGGTGGTCGATGACCACATCACCGGCGTGCTCAGCGAGCATCAGGCCGGCCGGATGCTCGACGTGCCGCCCACCGGCATCCGCATCAAGGGCCGCCGCTCGACCCCCGGCCGCTATTTCCAGGTGGCCGAACCGGGCACCGGCTGGGGCGGCACCGACATCACCGACCCGCTGGTGATCCTGAACGACTTCAAGCCCGACGTGGCCTGGCCCGGCCTGCGCCTGCTGATGGTGTCCACCACCGGCGAACAATACGCCTATTACCAGCTCGACGACGCGCTCGTGCCGCAACCCGCCGACATCCCGGACGTGCTGCGCGCCTCCGCCGATCTGATCGCGGAGAACTGCGAACCCTCGGTCTGTTCGGTGCTGTTCATGGGCGGCGCGGGCGGATCGCTGCGCGCCGGCGTGACCGAGAACCCGGTGCGGCTGACGAAATCGGTCAAGGACTCGCTGGCCTTCGTCACCTGCGGCGGCGCCGAATGCTATGTCTGGCCCGGCGGCGGCATCACCGTCATGGTGGATGTGCTGGACATGCCCACCCAGTCCTTCGGCTACGTGCCGACCCCGGCGCTGGTGGCCCCGATCGAATTCACCATGCGGATGAGCGACTATGCCGCGCTCGGCGGCCACGTGAACGAGGTGCGCCCGGTCGATCTGGTCCTGTCGGACAGCGCCCGCAAGCTGCCGCCCGAGGAACGGCAGCCCGACCCGATGGACCACCGGCATTTCCGGTGGGCGCGCTAGGATGGGACCGGCCGCCGCCATACTCCCCTGCGGAACCCGCCTGCATCTGCAGCACGGCCCCATCGACCTGATCATCGGCGCCGACGGCGACCGGGACCGCGCCTTTCGGGCCGCCCGCGCCCGGTTCGACACGATCCTTGCGGAGCTGGTCGAGGAACTGCCCCTGCTCCGCGCGCCGATGACGGCGGGCGCGCCGGAACCGCGCGGCAGCACGGCCCGCCGCATGGACGCCGCCGTGCGCCCGCATGCCGGTGTCTTCGTCACCCGCATGGCCGCCGTCGCCGGCGCGGTGGCGGACGAGGTGCTGGACGCGATGCGCCGGCACGCGGACCTGCGCCGCGCCTATGTGAACAACGGCGGCGACATCGCGATCCACCTGTCCCCCGGCCAGACCTTTTCAATGGCGATGCGCGGCCTGCACGGCGAGGATTTCGGCCGGATCACCGTCCGCGCCGGGGACGGGATCGGCGGTCTCGCCACCTCCGGCCTCGGCGGGCGCAGCCTCAGCCTCGGGATCGCCGACAGCGTCACCGTCCTGGCCCGGTCCGCCGCCGAGGCGGATGTCGCGGCAACGCTCATCGCCAACGCGGTGGACCTGCCCGGCCACCCGGCGATCCGCCGCGCGGCGGCCAGCGAGGTGGCGCACGACAGCGATCTGGGCGACCGGCCGGTTGCGGTCGGTTGCGGCCCGCTCACCGAAAACGAGGTCCGGCAGGCGGTACAAAACGGACGGGCGGTGGCCGAGGAGATGTACAAAACCGACAAAATCCGCGCCGCCCACCTGAGCCTGCGCGGCCGGTCCAGCCAGACGGGATGGCCCGCCCCCATCGCCCCGCCCCGACCCGAGGTACCCGAACATGCCTGACGTCGCGCTGAGAAAACTCGTGTCCTCGCTGGAGGAGATCCACCACGAAGGCGGCCCGGCCTCGGACAAGCCGCTGCGCCGCGCCGCGGTTCTGGCCGTCGTTTCCAATCCCTATGCGGGAAAATATGTTGAAGATATACAATGGTTTATGGAAGATCTGAAGCCGCTTGGCCTGCAGATGGCGCAACGCCTGATCGACATGCTGGGCGGACCGGAGAACGTCGAAGGCTACGGCAAGGGCGCCCTGATCGGCGAGGGCGGAGAGCTGGAACACGGCGCGCTCTGGCACGCGCCGGGCGGATACGCCATGCGGCAGCTTCTGGGCAAGGCCAACGCCATCGTCCCTTCCTCCAAGAAAGTCAGTGGGTTAGGCGCCCGTCTTGATGTGCCCATCACCCATGTCAACGCCTCATACGTGCGCAGCCATTTCGACAGCATGGAAGTCGGCTGTACCGACGCGCCGCGCGCCGACGAACTGGCCCTGGCGCTTGTCATGACCACCGGCCCACGCATCCATTCCCGCTCGGGCGGTCTGGAAGCCTGGCAGATCAAGGGAGAGGACGGACTGAGATGACCCGCATTCGCAAGATCGCCGTAACCGTCGAAGAGACCCACAGGGAAGCCGGGCGCGAGATCTCTCCGCCCACCCGCAAGGCCGTGGCGGTGGCAGTGATCGAAAACCCCTTCGCCGGGCGCTACGTGGACGACCTGACCGAGTTGATGGAGACCGGCGCGGAACTGGGCGCGCTCTTGGGGCGGCGCTGCGTCGAAGCCCTGGGCATTCGGCCGGAACAGGCTGAAAGTTATGGAAAATCCGCCATGGTCGGAGAAAACGGCGAGCTGGAGCACGCCGCCGCCATCCTGCATCCGAAACTCGGCGCGCCGCTGCGCAAGGAGGTCGAGAAGGGCGCGGCGCTGGTACCGTCGTCGAAAAAGATGGGCAGCCCCGGACAGGTGCTCGACGTGCCTCTGGGCCACAAGGACGCGGCCTATGTCCGCAGCCATTTCGACGGAATCGAAGTGCGGCTCAACGATGCGCCGCGCGCGAACGAGATCATGGTGGCCGTCGCCGTCACCGACAGCGGCCGCCCGCTGCCGCGGGTCGGCGGGTTGACCGCGCAGGAGGCCGAAGGAAAGGATGGCCTGCGGTGACAGTTGACGCGAACGGACAGGCGTTTACACAAGCAGCGAGAAGCCGGACCCACCGGCCGCATTCCAAAGCATCCACAGGAGGACATGACATGACCCTGATCAGACGCACGGTGCTGGGCGCGCTCGCCGCGTTGCCGCTGGCCGCGTTCGGACCGCAACCCGCCAGCGCGCAGGACAAGATCGTTCTGGGCGAGATCAACAGCTATACCCGCCTGCCCGCCTTCACCGTACCCTACAGGAAGGGATGGGAACTGGCGGTCGAACAGATCAACGCGGCGGGCGGCGTCAACGGCCGGCAGCTCGAGGTCATCAGCCGCGACGATACCGGCGATCCGGCGACCGCGATCCGGATTGCGGAGGAACTGATCTCGAAGGACGGCGCGGTGCTGATCTTTGGCACCTTCCTGTCCAATATCGGTCTGGCCGTGTCCGACTTCGCCAAGCAGAAAGAGGTTCTGTTCCTCGCGTCCGAGCCCCTGTCGGATGCCATCGTCTGGTCCAAGGGCAACAAATACACCTACCGGCTGCGCCCCTCGACCCACATGCAGGCGGCGATGCTGGCCGAGCAGGCCGCCAAGCTGGACGCGGTGAAATGGGCCACGGTCGCGCCGAACTATGCCTATGGGCAGGATGCGGTCGCCGCGTTCAAGCGCGAACTGACCAAGTTGCGACCGGACGTGGAATTCGTCGAGGAACAATGGCCGCCGGTCTTCAAGATCGACGCCGGATCCACCGTGCGCGCGCTGGAAGCGTCCAAGCCCGACGCGATCTTCAACGTCACCTTCGGCGGGGATCTGGCCAAATTCGTGCGTGAAGGCTCGCTGCGCTTTCTGTTCGAGGACCGCGACGTGGTGTCCCTGCTGACCGGTGAACCGGAATACCTTGACCCGCTGGGCGAAGAAGCGCCCGAGGGCTGGATCGTGACCGGCTATCCGGCCATGGACATCGAGACCGACGAACACAAGGCCTTTGCCGATGCCTATGTCGCGAAGTTCGGCGAAGCGCCCAAGACCGGGTCCATCGTGGGCTACAACTCGGTTCTGGCCATCGCCGCCGCTTTGGAAAAGGCCGGATCGACCGACACCGACGCGCTGCTGGCCGCGATGGAAGGATTGACCGTCGAAAGCAGCCCGACCGGGCCGTTCTTCTTCCGCGCGGCGGACCATCAATCGACCATGGGCGCCTATGTCGGCAAGACCGGCATGGTCGACGGCAAGCCGGTCATGGTGGACTGGGTCTATGCGGACGGGGCCGACTATCTGCCGTCCGAGGAAGAAGCCGCCGGAATGCGCCCGGCGGAATGAGCCCAGGCCGGCGGGGCGCCTGACGCCCCGCCGACACCGGCAACAGGGACAGGGACGGCATGGGATTTTATCTGGCGCAATTGCTGACGGGGCTGGCGAACGCCTCGTCGCTGTTCCTGATCGCATCCGGTCTGTCGATCATCTTTGGCGTGACCCGGATCGTGAACTTCGCCCACGGCTCCTTCTACATGCTGGGGGCCTATCTTGCGTACACGCTGGTCACGCTCTGGAGCGGGAGTGTCCTGGGCTTCTGGGGCGGTGTCGTTCTGGCCGCGGTGGTCGTCGGGCTGATCGGGCTGGTCGTCGAGATGACGATCCTGCGCCGCATCTATCACGCGCCGGAACTGTTCCAACTCGTCGCCACCTTTGGCGTCGTGCTGATCGTGCAAGACCTGACCCTGGCGATCTGGGGGGCCGAGGATCTGCTGGGGCCGCGCGCTCCGGGCCTCGACCGGGCGGTGCGGATCCTGGGCGAGCCCATACCGGAGTACGATCTGGCGCTGATCGCCATCGGACCCGCCGTGCTGCTGGCCATCTGGCTGCTGTTTCACCGCACCCGCTGGGGTGTCCTGGTGCGGGCCGCGACCCAGGACCGCGAAATGGTCGGAGCGTTGGGCGTCAATCAGGCCTGGCTGTTCTCGGCCGCGTTCGTGCTGGGGTCTTTCCTTGCGGGTCTGGGCGGCGCGCTGCAGATCCCGCGCGAGGCGGTGTCGTTGCAGATGGACCTGTCGATCATCGGCGAGGCCTTCGTCGTCGTGGTGATCGGAGGCATGGGCAGCGTGACCGGAGCCTTCGTGGCGGCGGCCCTGATCTCGGTCCTGAACGCCTTTGCGATTCTGGTCTTTCCGCAGATCTCCATCGTGCTGCCCTTTGTGGTGATGGCGATCGTCCTGATCTTCCGGCCGCACGGCCTGTTCGGCAAACCCGGCAGCGAAAAAGGCGCCCCGGAAGAGCCGGAACAGCCGCTGAGACTGCTGGACCGGAAATCGGCCATGGTGCTGGCCGCCGCCGTGGCGGCGCTGGCGCTCAGCCCCGCCTTTGTCTCGGATTTCACCACGATCCTGCTGGTGGATGTCATGGTCGCAACGCTGTTTGCCGTCTCGCTGCATTTCATGATGGGCATCGGCGGGATGGTGAGTTTCGGCCATGCCGCCTATTTCGGTGTCGGCGCCTATGCGGCGGCGATGGCCGTGAAATACTTGGGACTCGGAATGCTGCCCGCGATGGTTCTGGGGCCGGTCTGCGCAATCCTCGCGGCGTTGTTCTTTGGCTGGTTCTGCGTGCGGCTCTCGGGCGTCTATCTGGCCATGCTGACGCTGGCCGCGGCGCAGATTCTTTGGGGCGTCACCTTTCAGTGGCAGGATTTCACCGGGGGCGATGACGGCATTCTGGGCGTCTGGCCCGCGCAATGGGCCAGTTCCGACCGCGCCTATTTCTATCTTGCCTTCGTGCTTTGCATCGGCGGCATCTGGTTTCTGCGCCGCGCCGCGCATTCGCCGTTTGGTTACACCCTGCGCGGCATTCGCGACAGCGGCACCCGGGCCGAGGCCATCGGCATCGACATCAAGCTGCATCAATGGATGGGATTTGTCGTGGCCGGGGCCTTTGCCGGGCTTGCCGGCGTGGTGTTCGCCTTTTCCAAGGGCAGCGTCTTTCCCGACAGTCTGGGCATCGCGCAGAGCATCGACGGTCTGATCATGGTGCTGCTGGGCGGCATTCATGCGCTGGCGGGACCGATCCTGGGTGCCTCGGCCTTCGTGCTGATCGAGGACTGGGTGACGCGGCTGGACTACTGGCGGTTCATCTTCGGCGCCATCATCCTGGTGGTGGTGTTGCTGGCGCCCGACGGGATCGCCGGCGGCGTGCAGCGCCTGATGCGGGCCGTGAAAGGCGGTGCCGCGTGACACGGGTTCTGGAAGTCCGCGACCTGTCCAAGAGCTTTGGCGGCGTCCACGCCGTCGATCAGGTTTCGTTTGATCTCGACGAAGCCGAGTTTCTGGCGCTCATCGGACCGAACGGGGCGGGCAAGACCACCTGTTTCAACATGCTGAACGGCTATCTGCGCCCGGACGCCGGCTCGGTCCGGTTGCGCGGCGAGGAGTTGATCGGCCGGCCGCCGCGGCGGATCTGGCGAATGGGGGTCGGGCGCACGTTTCAGATCACCGCAACATTTCTGTCGATGACGGTCATGGAAAACGTGCAGATGGCGCTGATCTCGCACCATCGCCGGGTGTTCGACCTGTTTTCGCGCGCCGCACGGCTTTACGTGGACGAGGCGATGGCCCTGCTGGAGCTTGTCGCCATGCAGGATCAGGCAGGGCGCGCGTGTTCGGAACTGGCCTATGGCGATCTGAAACGGCTGGAACTGGCGATCGCGCTGGCGCATGAGCCGGCGCTGTTGCTGATGGACGAACCGACCGCGGGCATGGCCCCGTCCGAGCGCATCGCGCTGATGGCGCTGACGGCCGAGATCGTGGCGCGGGGCGGCGTCAGCGTGGTGTTCACCGAACATGACATGGACGTGGTGTTTGCCCATGCGCATCGCATTCTCGTTCTCAATCGCGGGAAACTGATCGCGGAAGGCACCGGATCGGAAATCCGGTCCGACCCGCTGGTGCAGGAGGTCTACCTGGGCGGCGGCACCGCATTCGGAGCGGAGGGCGCCCATGCTTGACGTGATCGCGCTCAACGCCTGGTACGGCCGCGCACAGATCCTGAACGAGGTGTCGCTCGGCATCGGGGAGAACGAGGTCGTGGCCCTGTTGGGCCGCAATGGCGCCGGCAAATCCACGACGATCAAATCGATCATGGGCCTGGTTCATCACGCGACGGGACGGGTGCGCTATGGCGGGCGGGACATCCTCGGCAAGGCGTCGCACGCCATCTGCCGCGCCGGCCTGGGCTATGTCCCCGAGGAACGGCGCATATTCGGCGATTTGACGGTCGAGGAGAATCTCGAAGTCGGCCGCCGTCCGCCGCGCCTGGATGCACCGGAATGGACGCCCGAACATCTGTTCGAGCTGTTTCCCAACCTGCGCGAACGCCGCCGCAACCTGGGCAAGCAACTGTCGGGGGGCGAACAGCAGATGCTGACCATCGCGCGCACCCTGATGGGCAACCCGAAACTGGTCCTGCTGGACGAGCCGTCCGAGGGGATCGCCCCCGTCATCGTCGAACAGATGGCCCGGGTGATCGCGGAACTGAAGCGCGAGGGGCTTTCTGTGCTGCTCAGCGAGCAGAATCTGCATTTCGCCCGGGCCGTGTCCGACCGGGCCTATATCATCGAAAAAGGCGTCATGCGCTACGAGGGCAGTTTTGCCGATCTGGACGCAGACCCCGAGATTTCGCAGGCCTATCTGGCGGTCTGAGCCGGGACGGATCAGGAAAGGAACGCGAGAAACGCAATGGCCGCAAACGACACGCCATATGTTCTGGACGATCAGGTCGGCTATCTGCTGCGTCTGGCGAGTCAGCGACATGCCGCGATCTTTCAGGCCCACACGCTTCAGGGCCTGACGGCCACGCAATTCGCGGCGCTGGTGCGCATATCCGAGCAGGGCAAGTGCTCGCAGAACCGTCTGGGGCGGCTGGCGGCAATGGATGTGGCGACCATCAAGGGCGTGGTGGACCGGTTGCGCGAAAAGGGCCTGACCGTGACCGAGCCGGACCCGCAGGACAAGCGCCGCATGTTGATTTCCCTGTCGCCCGCGGGCCGGGAACTGCTGGCGCGGATGCAGGAGGTCGGCCGCAGGATCACCGATGAGACCCTCGCGCCGCTGTCTCCGGCGGAACGGCGCAGCCTGAACCGTCTGTTGCGAAAGATCACCTGAGTCAGGTCACGATTTCCGGCAGCCGGGTAGCCGGCGGCGTGTTGCGGCTGCGTTCCGAGCGGACGATCCCGTCGATGATGGTCATGCCGACACCGGGCAGGTTGCCCAGTTGCACCGATTCCAGAATCGTGGCGCCGGGCGCGTGCTGGGCCTGATCCATCAGCACGAAATCGGCGCAATAGCCGCGTTCGATCAGCCCCGTGTCCAACTCGCGCTGGCGGGCCGTGTTGCCATTGGCAAAGCAAAAGGCGATTTCGGCCGGAACGTCGCCCAGCGATGACAGCATCGCCACCATGCGCAGGATGCCCAGAGGTTGGACGCCTGATCCGGCGGGGCCGTCGGTGCCCAGAATGATCCGGTCCATCTGCCGAAGCTCGCGCGCGGTGTTCAGCGTCAACAGGGCGGCGCGCTCGTTGCCGTTGTGGACGATCTCCAGGCCCGCGGTGCAGTTTTCGCACAGGCAGGTGATCTGGTCGTCGGGCAGCGCCGAATGCCCGCCGTTGATGTGGCCGATCACGTCGGTGCCGGTTTCCAGAACCATGTCCGCGTCGATCAGGCCGGAACCGGGAATCGACGGGCCGCCCGTGTGGATGGTGGACTGCATTCCGTATTTGCGCGCCCATTCCACCATTTGCCTGGCGGTCTTGCCATCCTTGACGGTTCCCAGGCCGACTTCGCCCAGCAGCTTCACCCCGGCATCGGCCATTTCCTTGAAATCCTGCTCGACCATGCCGTGCTCGATCACCGGCGCGCCGGCATGGACCTTGACCCCGGAGGGGCGGAAATTCTCGTACCAGCGCTGCGCCGCGATCGCCATGGCCTTGAGGCCGACCACGTCCTTGGGCCGGCCCGGCATGTGCACCTCGCCCGCCGAGATCAACGTCGTCACGCCGCCATGCAGGGTCGAGTCGATCCAGTGAAGTTGCTGCTGGCGCGGAGTGTAGTCGCCCACCACCGGATGCACATGACTGTCGATCAGACCGGGGGCCAGGGTCACGCCGTGGGCGTCCACCAGCGTGTCGGCATCTTCGGTGTCAAGGTCGCCCTCGTATCCCCAGTCGGCGATCTTGCCATCGACGGCGATCAGGCAGTCGCCATCGTGGATGGGGTGCTCCATCTTGCCCGACAGGATCAGGCCGATATTCCTGATGACAAGCTTTCCTGACATCGCGCCCTCCCCTGGCGACATGCGGCTGTTCGTTAGCATACCAACAGGTTCGGGTGGTCCGTCAAGCGCGCGGAACGCTCGGCGGGCCGCACCGATCACCGAGGGGTGATCCGAGTTCATTTGCCAATCGCGCGGTCCGGAGAGAGGCTGTGTCCGCCGATGCCGCAATCGGCTGACCGACGACGCCACGAGAACAGGAGGGCGCGATGCTCCACCTCAGGCCGATCCTCGTAACCGCAGTTTTCGCCATCCTGGCGCCGATGACCGCCTCGGCGGAGTCCGGCGAGGGCAAGAAGTCGAAGGAACCCGCCGCCGTCACCAAGCAGAACGATGCCGAGTCCCGGTGGTCGAACTGGCCCAATCTGCCCGAACGGCAGGCTGGCCGTTCCTACAGCAAGCGGACCCGCATCGAAAATGGCGGCCCGGTCGAACGCAATTTCGAATCCGGCCGGCGGTGATGCGCCTCAGGTGTTGAAGAGGAAGTGCATCACATCGCCATCCTTGACGATGTAGCCCTTGCCTTCGGCGCGCATCTTGCCCGCTTCCTTGGCGCCCTGCTCGCCGTTGCAGGCAATGTAGTCGTCATAGGCGATGGTTTCGGCGCGGATGAAGCCCTTTTCGAAATCCCCATGAATGACTCCGGCCGCCCTGGGCGCGGAGGTGCCCTTGCGGATGGTCCAGGCGCGCGCTTCTTTCGGACCGACGGTGAAATAGGTCTCCAGCCTCAGCAGGTCGTATCCCGCCCGGATCAGGCGATCCAGCCCCGGCTCCGAGAGCCCCATTTCCACCAGGAACATCGCCGCCTCATCCGGTTCGAGCAGGCTGATCTCTTCTTCGATCTTGGCCGAGATGATGACATGCGCATTGCCTTCCGCCGCGGCCATGTCCGCGACCGCCCGCGCATAGGCATTGCCTTCGGCGGCATCTTCCTCGGCCACGTTGCAGACGTATAGAACCGGCTTGGTCGTCAACAGTTGCAATCCTTTCCAAGCCTTTGCGTCGTCCTCGGCAACCTCGACCAAGCGCGCCGGCTTGCCGTCTTCCAGCATGGCCTGCGCCGCAGCCAGCAGGCGGTCTTGCTGCTGCGCTTCCTTGTCGTTGCCCTTGAGCTTGCGCACCAGATTGGCGCGGCGTTTCTCGATGCTTTCCAGATCGGCCAGCATCAGCTCTGTCTCGATGGTCTCGGCATCGGCGACCGGATCGACGCGGCCTT
Organism: Ruegeria sp. BHSB196; assembly: GCF_059613135.1. NCBI lineage: Bacteria > Pseudomonadati > Pseudomonadota > Alphaproteobacteria > Rhodobacterales > Roseobacteraceae > Ruegeria > Ruegeria sp. BHSB196. Next base: position 17,261 of record NZ_JBXWRY010000050.1, on the reverse strand, counting down.
CGACGTGGGTCACGTCGCCATCCTCGAAACAGCGCAGCACATGGGCGATCGCGTCCACCTCGCGGATATTGGCCAGGAACTGGTTGCCCAACCCCTCGCCCTTGGAGGCGCCTTTGACCAGCCCGGCAATGTCCACGAAGGTCATCCGCGTCGGGATGACCTGGCGCGACTTGGCGATCGCGGCCAGCTTGTCCAGCCGGTCATCGGGAACCGCCACGTCGCCGACATTGGGTTCGATCGTGCAGAACGGGAAATTGGCCGCCTGCGCCGCCGCGGTTCGGGTCAGCGCGTTGAACAGGGTCGACTTGCCCACATTGGGCAGACCCACGATTCCCATCTTGAAGCCCATGACGCTCTCCTGATGCCATTCGACGGGTGCTTCTAGGCGGGGCGGCCGGATTGCGCAAGCGGGCCGGAACCGGAATTCGAACTGAGTCCGATTCGACACATCACCCAGTGCGCAAAAGATGTTCGCTTGTGAACATTGAACAGCGCGCAGTACGATAACCACTTAGCGTATTGCAAGAAAACCATTCGAGTCAGACGAACATGAAGACGCTGATCACCCTTGTTGCCCTTCTCGCCGGCGCCACCTCGGTGCAGGCGCAGTCCCTGATCTTCGGCGCGGGATACGCCGATTTTTCCGACAGCCGGTCCCTGGACCAGGGCATGATCGCGCTGGAGTACCAGCACAGACCGTTTCATCAGGCGACGCATTTCAGCGCGGGCCTGGGCGGTGCGGTCTCGGTGGACGAAAAGGGCGATGTGCATGTCGGCGTGGGTGTTTACGGGATCTATGACTTTGCCAACCCGTGGTTTGTGGAAGTCAGCGTGATGCCCGGGTTCTTTTCGGAGGCGGACCAGTTGAACGATCTGGGCGGCGAGTTTCAGATTCGAAGTCTGTTTGCGGCGGGCTACCGGTTCGACAATGGCAATCGGTTGTCGCTGGCCATCACCCACAAGTCGAACGCCAGCACCAACGACTTCAATCCCGGCGTCAATGCCGCGCTGATCCGGTTCCACAAGGCTTTCTGAGTGGGTCCGGTCGCGGCGGGATTGATTTTCGGGCAAAGTTTCTGCACATCGGGTCGAAACCCGAATGCAAGGACGCCCGATGACCCGTATCGACACCAAGTTCGCTTCCCTGAAGGCCGAGGGAAAGAAAGCCTTTGTCGCTTACGTGATGGCGGGCGATCCGGACTATGAAACCTCGCTGGACCTGGTCAAGGGCCTGCCGGGCGCCGGGGTCGATGTGATCGAACTGGGCCTGCCCTTCACCGACCCGATGGCGGATGGGCCGACCATCCAGGCCGCGGGTCAGCGCGCGCTCGAAGGCGGAATGACGCTGGACAGGACGCTGGAACTGGCGCGTCGGTTCCGCGAAACCGACGATACGACGCCGATCGTCCTGATGGGGTACTACAATCCGATCTACAACTGCGGGGTCGAGAACTTTCTGGACAAGGCCAAGGCGGCCGGGATCGACGGGCTGATCGTCGTCGATCTGCCGCCGGAAGAGGACGAGGAACTTTGCCTGCCTGCGCAGGCGGCCGGGCTGAATTTCATCCGCCTCGCCACGCCCACGACCGACGATCACCGGCTGCCGCGCGTGCTGCAGAACACCTCCGGCTTCGTCTATTATGTCTCGATCACCGGGATCACCGGCGCGGCCGAGGCACAGGCCGGCGAGGTCGGGCCGGAAGTGGCCCGGATCAAGGCGGCGACCGATCTGCCAGTGATCGTGGGCTTTGGCATAAACACGCCGGAAAAGTCGCGCGCCATCGCAAGCGTCGCGGATGGCGCAGTGGTCGGATCTGCCATCGTCAGCCAGATCGGCAGCGGCAGGCCCGTGGCCGAAGTGCTGGATTTCGTCCGGTCGCTGGCCGACGGGGCGCATTCCGCCTAACGGCCGGGGTCGGCACTCCGGCTTTCGTCCAGGTAGATCCGCAATTCGGTCAGGACCGGCAGGATCTCGGCCAGCCGCGAGATGTCGAATTCGGCGGCGAGCCTTTCGAACTCGGGTTTCATCGCGGCCACGGTCCGCTCACGCAGGTCGCGCCCCTTTGGCGTCAGCCAGACCTGTTTCGAGCGTCCGTCCTTGGGATTGGGGCGCATCTCGACATATCCGCGCTTTTCGAGACCGGCGAGCGTGTTGGTCATCGAGGTCTTGGGCACCTGAAAGGCGCGCGCCATTTCCACCGGCGTGCGCCCGTCCCCGAGGCGGGTCAGATGGTTCAGAACCCCGAAATGCGGCGCGATCAGCCCTTTGGGAAGGTGCTTTTCCAGTATCGTCCGGCTGAGCTGTTCGATGATCCCGATTTCGTTGAAGACCTGAAACAGCCACAGTGACCCGTCTGGAGTGTTCAACCTGTCAGTACCTTGTTCTCTAGCGGCCAGCGCGGGCTCTGCGGAACCTCGGGGCCGTATCCCAACCTGCCCAACATTTGCACGGTTCCGCCATTCGGCGCCAGCCTCTGATGCGCCTCGCGATAGGGGCCGGCCATTTCGGGAAACTCCTGCAACGCCTGACTCATCGGCTGGACGCCCAGACCGAGCGCGGTGGCGGCGAGGTTGAGCCGGACCCAATCCCGGCCAGCGGCGACCTGATCGGCGCGGGTGTTCTCGTCGGTGGTCAGCCAGACATAGGCCATGCCGGTGCGGGCGGTATCGCGCACCATGTCGAGGCCGGACCGAAAGCTCATTCCGTCCCGGTCCATCGCCGCCTCGCGGCTGAACAGCCCCGCAAGCCGCAGCGCGTCCCACATCGGCCCCGAGAAGTCTATTCCGTCCGGATTGGCGTTGACTTCGGCCTTGCCGATCCGGAACAGATCGACGCTTTCCTTGTAGGTGCGCGGGGTTTCGAACTCGATTTCGAAGGCTCTGGCGGTGAGATCTCGCAGCGCCTCCACATCCGCCGCGGTGTTGGACGAGGCAACATGGCTGCCATGCAGGACGGCGCTTTCCAGGTGGCGCAGAGTTTCGGTTGCGACGGGCTTGCCCGTGTCGAAAGGTTCCTTGAGCGACCGGCGATGCAGGATCTGATCGAAGAGCGCCTGTTCCGCGCCTCGGTCGCCGGGTTCGAACCTGGCCACCGCCACGGGACGCGCGTCCAGCGCCGCGCCGGGCTGGCCCTGTGGAAACAGCTCGAACCGAACCGCCCAGCCGTCCTGCGCCGCGGCGATGGCCAACTGCTCCAGAAAACAGCCCAAACCGATCATGATCTGCCTGCTGTGCGGGTCGGTGTGGGGCAACAGACGCCGGGTATCGACATGCAGCGCGACCTGATCCTGGGTTCCCAGATCGACCAGCCAGGGCTGGCGGTTGTGGGGGTTGGGCGCGAGGATCGCATAGCTCAGGGCGCGCTTGCGCGGATCGTCGTACTGACCCGCCACGGCCCAGGGCCGCAGCGCGGCGTCCGGCGTTCGCGTGGTGACAAAGGCGGTCGTCGCCCCTCCGGCGGCAAGGATCACGCCGCCGCCGATCAGGGCGAGGGATTTTCTTCGGCTCAAGGTCATGTTCATCTCCATTGATACGATATGGTACTATATAGTACGATGTCGCATCAAACAAGATGCCGCAGGCCGGAATGTCGGATTGTCAAATCAAACCACAATTGGTAAACAAATCTAACCAAAACTCCGGAGCCGCCCGCAAATGCCTGTCATCACCAATATCGACGACCTCAAGCGCATCTATGAACGCCGTGTGCCGCGCATGTTTTTCGACTATGCGGAAAGCGGCAGTTGGAGCGAACAGACCTTTCGCGAGAACAGTTCGGATTTCGAAAGAATCCGCCTGCGTCAGCGCGTGGCGGTGGACATGTCCGGCCGCTCGACCGCCTCGCAGATGATCGGCGAGGACGTGGCGATGCCGGTGGCGCTGGCCCCGGTGGGCCTGACCGGGATGCAGCACGCGGACGGCGAGATGAAGGCTGCAAAGGCGGCCGAGGAATTCGGGGTTCCGTTCACCCTGTCGACCATGTCGATCAACTCGATCGAAGACGTGGCCGAATACACCTCCAAACCCTTCTGGTTTCAGCTCTACACGATGAAGGACGAGGATTACGTCCGCCGCCTGATCCAGCGGGCCAAGGATGCGGGATGTTCCGCCCTGGTGATCACGCTGGATCTGCAGATTCTCGGCCAGCGACACAAGGATCTGAAGAACGGGCTTTCGGCGCCCCCCAAGCTCACCGCCCGGACCATCGCCAACCTGATGACCAAATGGGCCTGGGGGATCGAGATGCTGGGCGCCAAGCGGCGCGAATTCGGAAATATCGTGGGGCATGTGCAGGGGATATCCGATGCCTCGTCGCTTGGGGCCTGGACAGCCGAGCAGTTCGACCCGAGCCTCGACTGGGGCAAGGTCGAGAAGCTGATGGAACAGTGGGGCGGCAAGGTGATCCTCAAGGGGATTCTGGACGCCGAAGACGCCCGGATGGCGGCCAAGCTGGGCGCGGATGCCATCGTCGTGTCGAACCACGGCGGCCGGCAACTGGACGGCGCGCTGAGTTCGATCCGCATGCTGCCCGAGATCATGGATGCGGTCGGTGGGGATATCGAGGTGCATCTGGACAGCGGCATCCGCTCGGGCCAGGACGTGCTCAAGGCTTTGGCTCTGGGTGCGAAGGGAACCTATATCGGCCGCGCCTTCGTCTATGGCCTGGGGGCGATGGGGCAAAAGGGCGTGACCGCGGCACTGGACGTCATCCACAAGGAACTGGACACCACCATGGCGCTTTGCGGCGAGAAGTCCGTGCGCGATCTCGGCCGTCACAATCTGCTGGTGCCCGAGGATTTCGGAGGGCGCTGGCAGTCGTGACACCCGGGGCGGTGTTTTGACAAACACGCCAATCCGCACGATAGTCGGCCAAAAAACCGAAGGCTGACTGCCCTGCAAGTCTATCTGAAGCAGAACCTCGCGTTTCTCGCCGTGCCCAAGACCGGCACGACCGCCATCGAAGCGACGCTTCGGCGGTACGCCGACATCGTGTTCGCAAATTCCCGCAAACACGTCACGGCGCGGCAGTTTCACCGCCGCATCGCACCGTTTCTGGAAAGCTTTCTCGGGGCCAAGCCCGAACGGGTGGCCGTCATGCGCAACCCGATCGAGCAGATCCGGAGCTGGTACAGATACCGGTCGCGTCTGACGGATGCCGACAATCCGCGGAACGTCAACAAGATGAGCTTTGACGAATTCGTGCTCGGCGTCATCGAACGGCCGCAGCCGGAATTCGCCGACATCGGCAGCCAGTACGAATTCCTGACCCTGCGCAACGGCACCGTGCCGCTGCATCACCTGTTCGACTACGACGAGCACGAGCGCATCCAGTCGTTCTTTGCCGAGCGGTTCGAAGAAACGCTCGAGTTTCCGATCCGGAATGTATCGCCCTTCATTCCGACGCCGCTGTCGCCCGAGGTCGAAAGGCAGCTGCGCCGGGCACGCTCCAGGGAGTTCGAGCTTTTTGATCGTCTCCGGGATGCGGGCGGCTATTTGCGGCCAATGCGGTAAAAACCTGCCCGAATCCTGAAAACACCGGCGAGTGAGGTGCGAATCGGTCTTTTCAAAACCGGAATTCCGCTGTATGGCCTGCGCTTCATGCGGGGTGACAGCCTTGGAGGCACCCTGCCCTAACATTGGAGATATATCATGGCTGGTGAGATTCCTGATCTCGTGGCCCTGGAACGGACGGGGACAGGCAAGGGCGCCGCTCGTCAGGCACGCCGCGACGGCATGGTTCCGGGCATCGTATTCGGTGGCGACAAAGACCCGCTGCCCATCAACATCCCGTTCAACAAGCTTCTGCAGATGCTCAAGGCGGGCCGTTTCAAATCGACGCTGTTCAACCTCAAGGTCGAAGGCCACGAGGATGTCCGGGTGATCTGCCGCGACGTTCAGCGCGATGTGGTCAAGGATCTGCCCACGCACCTGGACCTGATGCGCCTGCGCCGGTCCACCAAGATCAACCTGTTCATCCCGGTCGAATTCGTCAACGAAAGCGACGCGCCCGGCATCAAGAAGGGCGGCGTTCTGACCGTCGTGCGCCCCGAGGTCGAGCTGCTGTGCACCGCCGGCGAGATTCCGGAAAAGATCACCGTCGACCTGACCGGCCTGAACATCAACGATGTCGTCACCATCTCGTCGGTCACGCTGCCGGAAGGCACCAAGCCGACCATCGACCGCGATTTCGTGATCGCGAACATCTCGGCACCGACGGGCCTTGCGGCGGACGAGGACGAGGAAGAAGCCGAAGAGATTTCGCCGGAAGTCGAAATCATCGGCGAAGAGAAAGAGGAAGAAGTCGAAGAGTGATTTCTGCGACGATCGCAAGCTTCCGACGGGGCCCTTTGGGGCCCCGTTGTTTTTTCGGGAAGGAGTCGTTTTTTTTTAACGCCCGCGCTTCGATGCGGCCATTGGCCTCGTTCCAGCCGGTGGCAAGCGGGTGGCTCGCCGGAAACCCTGCGACTCCGACGGACTAAGGCGCAGATCGACCGCCAATGCCCCATCAACACGCACTGCCGCAATGCACGGACCATCTGGTATCTCCGCGCATTTCAGGGCATGAGTGCGGCCCAGCGGACACGGATGTGCGGAGCGCGTGAATGAAGCTGTTTGTCGGACTGGGAAATCCGGGGGCGAAATACGCCCGCAACCGGCACAATATCGGCTTCATGGCCGTGGACCGGATCGCGGGGGATCATGGCTTTGGCCCGTGGCGGTCCAAGTTCCAGGGCGAGATGGCCGAGGGGCGTCTGGGCACCGAAAAGGTGATTCTGCTGAAGCCCATGACCTTCATGAACCGGTCGGGCCAGTCGGTGGGCGAGGCCATGCGGTTCTACAAGCTCGACTCGACCGATGTCACCGTCTTTCACGACGAGCTCGACCTGGCGCCGGGCAAGGTGCGCGTCAAGGCGGGCGGCGGGCATGCCGGCCACAACGGCCTGCGCTCGGTCCATGACCACATCGGCGCAGCGTATGACCGGGTCAGGCTCGGCATCGGCCATCCGGGGCGCAAGGAGCTTGTCTCGGGTTACGTGCTGCACGATTTCGCCAAGGCCGACCAGGACTGGCTGGACGACGTGTTGCGCGGGGTCTCGGACGGCGCGCCCCATCTGGCGACGGGCGATGGCGGCAGGTTCATGAACGCGGTTGCGTTGCGCACGGCCCCGCCAAGGTCGTCAAACACGGCCAAGCCCGCAAGCGACGCGCCCGACTCGGTCGCGCCCACCGCAGAGGCCGACGAGCCCGAAACGCAATCGCCGCTTCAGCGGTTGCTGAACAAGTTCCGATAGGCTCGGCGGTTTGGTGCTGCCCGCGGGCGGCGCCGGCGCATTCCGCAACGTCCCGGTTGTGTCGTGGGGAATTTGGCATTGCTATGCGTCGCAAGGGGAGGATTCGCAATGCGCACATTCGTCAGGTGGCTGGTCCGCATTCTGGTGGCCCTGGTTCTTGCGGCCGTGGTCGTGGGGCTTTGGAAGCGCGAGGAAATCCAGCGGCTGATGGCGGTCAATTCGCTGTTTGCCGAGGACAGAATCGTCGAGAACTTCTCGAACATGGACGCGGCCTTTCTGACCGCCCCGATCCCCCGCGGCGACGGGCCGACCTCGGAGCTGTTTTACGGCGCCGAATACGAGCTGCCTCCCGGCGCCGACGCCTGGATCATTGATCGGGCGGTCACGTCGTTGCTGGTGATCCAGGACGGGAAGGTTCGGTTCGAGGAATATTTTCTGGACACCGGCCCGGACGACCGCCGGATCAGCTGGTCGATTGCAAAAAGCTATCTCTCGGCGCTGTTCGGCATCCTGCTGGCCGAGGGCGCGATCGACTCGATCGATGATCCGGTCACCAAATACGCCCCCAAGCTGATCGGCACCGCCTATGACGGGGCAACCATCCGCAACGTGCTGAACATGGCCAGCGGCGTCACATTCGACGAGGACTATTTCGACCGGAATTCGGACATCAACCGAATGGGCCGCACCGTGGCGCTGGGGGGCACCCTGGACGACTTCACCGCCAGTTTTACCGAGCGGTTCGCCGAGCCGGGGGAAACCTGGCAATACGTCTCCATCGACACCCATGTGATCGGCATGGTGATCCGCGGCGCCACCGGCCGCAGCGTCACCGAACTGATGGCCGAAAAGGTGATCGCACCGCTGGGGCTGGAGCGGGACGGATACTACATAACCGATGGCGAAGGGGTGGCCTTTGTTCTGGGCGGGCTGAATTTCACCACCCGCGATTTCGCCCGATTCGGCCTGATGGTCCTGCAGGACGGCGCCTATGACGGACAACAGGTCGTGCCCGCCGACTGGATCGCGGCCTCGACCGCCCCAACTGCCCCGACCGAGCCCGGTAAGATCGGCTATGGCTATCAATGGTGGATCCCGGTCGGCGCGCATGAGGGGGAGTTTCTGGCCCGCGGTGTCTATGGTCAGTACCTCTATTTCGATCAGTCCCGGGACGTTCTGATCGTCACGACCGGCGCGGATCGCGGATTCCGCGACCAGGGCGTGAACGCCGGCAACATAGAAATGTTCCGCAAGATCGCGCAAAGCCTGTAGACTGGGCCCATGATCAAGGATGACAGCATCAACGTTCTCGGCGGCCGGCTCGAGGCTTGCTCGACCGATCCGATGACCGGGTTCTTCCGTGACGGGGCCTGCAATACCTGCGCCGAGGATCACGGCAGCCACACGGTCTGCGCGGTCATGACCGCCGAATTCCTGGCCTATTCCAAGTATGTCGGAAACGACCTGAGTACGCCGCGGCCCGAGTTCCATTTTCCCGGCCTCAAGCCCGGGGACCGCTGGTGCCTGTGCGCCGCGCGGTTCATGCAGGCCCATGACGAAGGGTGCGCGCCCCGCGTGAATCTCGCCGCCACGCACAAACGGGCGCTTGAGATCGTGCCCCTGGACATCCTGCGCGAACACTCCGAAGCGATCACCTGACCCGGGCGGCGCCGGGGCATTCTGGTGTCAGGTCGCTTGGCGGCCTTCGGTATCGGACATGTCGAAGCCCAGATAGTTGGCGACCGTCTGCACGTCCTTGTCGCCGCGACCACACATGTTCATGCAGATCAGGTGATCCTTCGGCAGGTCCGGGGCGATCTTCATCACATGCGCCAGCGCATGGCTGGGTTCCAGCGCGGGAATGATTCCTTCGGTCGCACAGCACAGCTGAAACGCCTCCAGCGCCTCCTTGTCGGTGATCGAGACATATCGTGCGCGGCCCACCTCGTGCAGCCAGGAATGCTCCGGCCCGATGCCGGGATAGTCGAGCCCGGCCGAGATCGAATACCCTTCCAGAATCTGGCCGTCGTCGTCCTGCAGCAGATAGGTCCGGTTGCCGTGCAGCACGCCCGGACGCCCGCCCGTCAGCGACGCGCAATGTTCCATCTTTTCGTTCACGCCCTTGCCGCCCGCTTCGACGCCGATGATGTTCACCGAAGGATCGTCGAGGAATGGATAGAACAGCCCCATCGCGTTCGAGCCACCGCCGATGGCGGCGATGATGGTGTCGGGCAGGCGGCCCTCGGCCTTCTGCATCTGTTCCTTGGCTTCCTTGCCGATGATCGACTGGAAATCGCGCACCATCGCCGGATAGGGGTGCGGCCCGGCCACGGTGCCGATGCAGTAGAACGTGTCGCGAACGTTTGTGACCCAATCGCGCAGCGCGTCATTCATCGCATCTTTCAGCGTGCCGCGGCCTGAAGTCACCGGAATCACCTCGGCCCCCAGCAAGCGCATGCGGAACACGTTCGGGGCCTGACGCTGAACGTCATGCGCGCCCATATAGACGATGCACTTGAGCCCGAACTTGGCGCAGACGGTGGCGGTGGCCACGCCGTGCTGCCCCGCTCCGGTTTCCGCGATGATCCGGGTCTTGCCCATGCGGCGGGCAAGGATGATCTGACCCAGCACGTTGTTGATCTTGTGCGCGCCGGTGTGGTTCAGTTCGTCGCGCTTCATGTAGATCTTGGCGCCGCCCAGATGTTCGGTCAGGCGCTCGGCAAAATAGAGCGGCGAGGGGCGGCCCACGTAGTGGGTCCACAGATCGTCCATCTCGGCCCAGAAGGTGGGATCGTTCTTGGCCTTTTCGTATTCCTCTTCCAGAGACAGGATCAGCGGCATCAGCGTTTCGCTGACGAAGCGTCCGCCGAAAATTCCGAAACGGCCTTTTTCGTCGGGTCCGGACATGAAGGAATTGAACAGATCGTTGGCCATGGGTATCTCCCTCGTCATGCCCGTCGTTCTTAGGGGGTGACGACGCGATTTGCCATGCCAAAACGCACTATGCCGCGACCGGCGCGTTGGCTTTCCACCGCTGCAGGGCCCGTTCCGCCGTGGGGATCTCGTGGCACGCAAAGTGATGGAAATGATACGTCACGGCCAAACGCCGGGCGGCCAGCATGACGCCGAGATGCGCGCCCGTGTGCGCATAGTTTCGCATCGCCCCGGCGCTTTCCCAAACGCTCAGCGAGAAATACTTGCCATCATGGGGAAAGACCTCGGCGTGCCGGCATGCCGGGTCCGACTGCGCCTGGCGCAAGGCCCGGGATGCCCGCCAAAGGAACTCCGGAGCATTGTACCAGTGCCGAATGGAAACACCACCGATCGCTGCAAGCATGTTTACCTTCTCCTTCCGAGAAGATACGCGCGGCGAGGCCGATCAGATCAACGTGTTGCGGCAATGAACGCCCGGATCAGGTCCGCGCTTTTCCGGCCCGGCGCAGTTTCCACGCCAGACGAGACATCGACCTGCCGTGCGCCGGTCATGCGGATCGCCTCGCCGACATTGTCGGGTGTCAACCCTCCCGCCAGCATCCAGGGCCGCCGCCAGTATTTGCGCCCCGCAAGAAGCCGCCAGTCGAAGGCCAGGCCATTCCCGCCGGGCAGATCCGCGGTCTTCGGCGGCTTGGCGTCGATCAGCAACTGATCCGCCACCTCCGCGTAATGATCGATCTGCGGCAGGTCTTCGGCATCGGCGATGCCGATCGCCTTCATGACCGGCAATCCGAAACGGTCCCGCACCTGGGAAACGCGCCCCGCGTCTTCCTTTCCGTGAAGCTGCAGCATGTCGAGCGGGACCGAAGCGAGGATATGATCGAGATCGTCGTCCGTGGCATTCACGGTCAGCGCCACCTTGGCGACCCCAGCCGGGACAAGTTCGGCCAGTGCCGCCGCTGTTTCGACGCCCAGGTGCCGTGGCGATTTGGGAAAGAACACGAACCCCACATAGCGCGCGCCAGCCTCTGCCGCCGCACGCACTTGGTCCGGCGCGGTCAAACCGCAGATCTTGACGCTTGCGTTTTCGGGCATCGAAAACCCTTAGCCGGTCTCGTCCAGCAAAGCCAGCACTTCGTCCTTGCCCTCGTTCTTCTGCTTCTTGAGCTTCGTGACCTCGCGCTCGAGCTTGCGGACTTCGCGATGCTTTTCGTCGGCCTGCCGGCGATGCTTGTGTTCCCGCAGCCATTCCCAGACAAACCCGATCACCAATCCGGCAACGACACCGCCCAGCACCACCAGAAACAGCGGCAGCGACACCGAGTAGTTGAATCCGAGAAGATCGGCCAGATCGTCGGGCATCAGTTTCAGATCGACCAGACCGCGATTGGCCAGCGACACCGAAACCAGAATGATCCCAAGTGCGGCCAGAAAGGCATAGCGAATGTAACGCATCATCAGTTCAGGCTTTTCCGTTCAGTCGGTCCCGCAGCAGCTTGCCGGTCTTGAAGAACGGCACGTGCTTTTCCTCCACATGCACCGTTTCGCCCGTTCTGGGATTGCGACCAATCCGCGCGTCCCGTTTCTTGACCGAGAAGGCGCCGAACCCGCGCAATTCCACCCGGTCTCCGCGCGCCATGGCGTTGGTCACTTCCTCGAATACGGTATTCACGATCCGCTCCACATCCCGCTGGTATAAGTGTGGGTTCTCGTCGGCGATCTTCTGGATCAGTTCGGAACGGATCATGCGGGTTACCCTCCCAGGCCACAGGATTTTCGCTTCTATTGGGTTGGTAGTATAGAAAAATTCCGTGGTCGGGGGAACGCAGACTCTTTGCGCATTACCCTGATTTTCAGGCTTCTCAAGGCAAAATCCCGCTTGGGAATCGGGATTCGCGCCGATACGCTGTCCGGCCGCAGCTTTGCACCTGCAGAATCGGAACTCATTGATTCGCAACAAAAACGGCTCCGCGCGACAAACACGGAGCCGGATTTTGGTGTCGCTTGGTTCGGGAACTCAGTCGCCCGATTTCAGCGCCGCGCCCAGAATGTCGCCCAGCGAAGCCCCCGAGTCGGACGAGCCGTACTGTTCCACGGCCTCCTTCTCTTCGGCGATCTCGCGCGCCTTGATCGACAGACCCAGACGGCGGGATTTGCTGTCCACATTGGTGACGCGGACATCCACCTTGTCGCCGACCGAGAACCGCTCGGGGCGCTGCTCGGAGCGGTCGCGCGACAGGTCCGAACGGCGGATGAAGGACTTCATGCCCTCGTATTCCACCTCGATGCCGCCATCCTCGATCGCGGTGACTTCGACGGTGATGACCGAGCCGCGCTTTACGCCGCCCACGGCCTCGGCGAACTTGTCGCCGCCCAGCGCCTTGATCGACAGCGAGATACGCTCTTTTTCCACGTCAACTTCCGAAACGACGGCCTGAACGACATCGCCCTTGCGGTAGTTCTGGATGGCATCCTCGCCACGCTCGTCCCAGGATAGGTCGGACAAGTGAACCATGCCGTCGATGTCGCCTTCCAGGCCGATGAACAGACCGAATTCGGTGATGTTCTTGACTTCGCCCTCGACCTGTGTGCCCTCGGGGTGGGTTTCGGCAAAGACTTCCCACGGATTGCGCATGGTCTGCTTGAGGCCCAGAGACACGCGGCGCTTGGCGCCGTCGATCTCCAGAACCATGACGTCGACCTCCTGGCTGGTCGAAACGATCTTGCCAGGGTGGACGTTCTTCTTGGTCCAGGACATTTCCGAGACGTGCACCAGACCTTCGACACCGGGCTCCAGTTCGACGAAGGCGCCGTAGTCGGTGATGTTGGTGACACGGCCCTTGTGGACCGAGCCCAGAGGGTACTTGGCGCCGACCAGATCCCACGGATCTTCCTGCAGCTGCTTCATGCCCAGGCTGATGCGGTGGGTTTCCTTGTTGATCTTGATGACCTGAACCTTGATGGTCTCGCCGATGTTCAGGATCTCGTTGGGGTGGTTCACACGGCGCCACGCCATGTCGGTGACGTGCAACAGGCCGTCAACGCCGCCCAGATCGACGAACGCACCATATTCGGTGATGTTCTTGACCACGCCCTCGACGGTATCGCCCTCGGCCAGCTTGCCGATGACCTCGGCGCGCTGTTCGGCGCGCGATTCTTCCAGGATGGCGCGGCGCGACACCACGATGTTGCCGCGGCGGCGGTCCATCTTCAGAATCTGGAACGGCTGCTTCAGACCCATCAGCGGGCCGGCATCGCGTACCGGACGCACGTCCACCTGGCTACCGGGCAGGAAGGCAACCGCGCCGCCCAGATCGACGGTAAAGCCGCCCTTGACGCGGCCAAAGATTGCGCCTTCGACGCGGGCATCGTCCGCATAGGCTTTTTCCAGGCGGTCCCATGCTTCTTCGCGGCGGGCCATCTCGCGCGAGATGACGGCTTCGCCGCGGGCATTCTCGGCGGCACGCAGGTACACTTCGACCTCGTCGCCGACGGAGATTTCGGGGGTTTCGCCGGGATTTGCGAATTCTTTCAGTTCGACGCGGCCTTCCATCTTGTAACCGACATCGATGATGGCCTGGCCCGCTTCGATCGCGATGACCTTGCCCTTGACGACAGTGCCCTCTTCGGGCGTGTCCATTTCGAAGCTTTCGTTCAGGAGGGCTTCGAATTCCTCCATGGTTGCGTTAGCCATGTGGCGTTGTTTTCCTTTGCACATCGATTTTTCTGGCCGAGCGGTTGTCTCCGCCGGTCTTGGGTTGGTCAGACGACCGATATCCTGCCATAAAACAAAGAGGGCCGGTTCTTGTCCGACCCTGCTCGTCTCGTTGTTTTTGGCTTCAATCGCCTTGTCGACGCAGGCTCTATAGCCAGTTCGCCGCAGCATCGCAAGGGGCGTGCCGACAATCCGTCGTCAGGTCGCAAATGCTCGCGCACATCTCGGCGGCGCGTGCCACAACTCCGACAACCGCCACGAACCGCCAGGAGAGACCGCGCATGACCCGCCACAGCAACTTCCTCGTCCTCATCTCGGACGAACACCGCAAGGACGCCATGGGATGTGCCGGGCATCCGCTGGTCAGGACACCCAATCTCGACGCTCTCGCCGCACGTGGCACCGTGTTCGAGTCGGCCTACACGCCCTCGCCCATGTGCGTGCCAACCCGCGCCGCGCTGGCCACGGGCGACTGGGTACACAGGACCGGGCACTGGGACAGCGCCACGCCCTATTCGGGCACGCCCCGCAGCTGGATGCGTCAGTTGCGCGATTCCGGGCGCGAGGTGGTCTCCATCGGCAAGCTGCATTTCCGCTCGGCCGAGGATGACAACGGTTTCAGCCAGGAGATCCTTCCGATGCACGTGGTCGGCGGGGTTGGCTGGGCCGTGGGCCTGCTGCGCGACGACCCGCCGCAATACACGTCGGCGGCCGAACTCGCAGCGGATGTGGGGGTCGGCTCCAGCACCTATACCGACTATGACCGCGACATCACGGTGGCCGCCCAAACCTGGCTGGGCGATCCGGAGCGCCTGCACCGGCCCTGGGCGGCCTTCGTCTCGCTGGTCAGCCCGCACTATCCCCTCACCTGCCCCGAGGAATGGTTCGCGCTCTACGACCCGGACCGGATGGACCTGCCGGTTGGGTATGGGCAGGGCGTTCCCGACCATGCGGAACTGCGCAACATCGCCGCGTTCTTCAACTACAACGACTATTTCGACGAACGGAAGATGCGCGAAGCCAAGGCCGCCTATTACGGGCTGATCTCGTTCATGGACGATTGCGTCGGGCGCGTCCTTTCGGTGCTGGATCGGACCGGTCAGGCGGAAAACACGGTCGTGGTCTACGTGTCGGACCACGGCGACATGATGGGCGATCAGGGGTTCTGGACCAAGCAGGTGATGTACGAGGCCAGCGCGGGCGTGCCGATGATCGCGGCCGGGCCGGGGATGCCGGCCGGGCATCGGGTGCGGACCTGCACCAACCTGACCGACATCGCGGCCACGGCGCGAGATGTTTGTGACGTGGCAGACGACGCGGACAATGCCGGGCAACCCGGCGTTTCCTTGCGCGCGCTCGCAAATGCGCCCGACGACTTCGACCGAACCGGGTTCAGCGAATACCACGACGGCGGATCCAGGACCGGCACCTTCATGGTCCGCTGGGGGCGTTGGAAATATGTCCACTATGTCGGCCATCCGCCGCAGCTTTTCGACTTGCAGACCGATCCGCAGGAATGCGTCGATCTCGCCGCCGCAAATCCCGAAGACCCGCAGATCCGGGCGGCGCTGGCCGAGGGTGAGAAGCGGCTGCACCAAATCTGCGACCCGGAGGAGGTCAACGCGCGCGCCTTTGCCGATCAGCGGCGGCGCATCGAGGAACTGGGTGGAGAAGCGGCCTGCCGGAGCGCCTATGTCTTCAATCACACGCCGACACCCGGCGAACAGCAGAAATTGCGGGAAGGCCCGGTGTCATAGGTCAGAGGTCCTCGCCCTTCTTCAGCAGTTCGTCGATCAACGCGCGTTGCAGATCGTTGCTGTCTCCGCCGCCGAACTGCATGGCGCCGCCAGTGTAAAGCGTGCCGTAGGTTTTCGCGACATTCACGGTCTGGGCCAGCCCGGAAATGAACTGATCCTTTTCCAGCGGCGACAGAGGATGAATATAGACCGACCACAACGTCCCGCTCGCGATGGCATATCTTGCGTCCAGCGCCGCGTCGAAGTTGGCCTGCATCATGCGCTGCATGTCCTCGCCCGAAATTCCGTCGGCGCTGCGGATCGGGACCATCGCCCGCATCCGGTCGGCGGTGGCGTCGGTGATCACGATGACCGGAACATCCGAGATCGTGAACTCGAACCCCGGACCCGTGGGCCGGGCGTCCGGATCGAGGGCCAGTATGATCCGGCCCAGCTGTTCATAAGTCATCGGAGGTTCCGCGTCCTGCGCGGAACAGATGCTGGCAAGGCTCATGAAGACCAGGGCAAACCGAAACATGGCGTATCTCCCGAAGCTGCTCCGGCAGTCTAGGCCCGGCCGCCGCCGGAAACGATACACAGCTTGGTGAGCACCCCGTCTCGGGTCGAGCGAGCGGCCGAAACGCGATCAGCCTTACAGCGGATATTTCGCCTGAACGTGAGCCACCGCGCGCGCCAGCGCCGCGTCGATGCTCAGGCCCGTCGTGTCGAGCACGATCGCGTCGGCGGCCGGTTTCATCGGGGCGGCGTCCCGTCCTGAATCCCGCGCGTCCCGTTCACGCACATCCGCCAGAACCTGCGCGCGCGTCACCTCGGCCCCCTTTTGGCTGAGTTCGAGGAAACGGCGCTCGGCGCGCACCTCGGGGCTGGCGGTGACATAGAGCTTCACCTCGGCATCGGGACAGATCACCGTTCCGATGTCCCGCCCGTCCAGCACCGCCCCGCCTGCGCGCCGCGCAAAGGCGCGCTGGAAATCGACCAGTGCGGCGCGCACCTCGGGATCGACCGCAATCCGCGAAGCCTCCTGCGCCACGTCGGCCGAGCGCAGGTCTTCCCGCTCAAGATCTCGCGCCGTCAGCGCCTTGGCTGCGGCCACCGGCCGATCGCCGTCCAGCGTACGCCGCGCCACGGCGCGGTACAGCAACCCGGTATCGAGATGGGCAAAGCCGAAATGCCGCGCGACCCCTTTCGAGATCGTCCCCTTGCCCGCTGCGGCCGGGCCGTCAATGGCCACCGTGAAACTCATGCCCGTTCCAGTTTCGCGCCAAGCCCGTTCATCAGCGACTCGAAGATCGGAAACGAGGTGGCGATGGGGCTGCCATCATCGACGGATACGGGACTCCGGGCTGCCATGCCCAGCACCAGGAACGACATCGCGATGCGGTGGTCGAGGAAACTCTCGCACGTGCCGCCACCGGGCACCTGTACGATGCCCAGCCCTTCGACGGCCCACCAGTCTTCGCCTTCCTCGACGCGCACGCCGTTTTTGCGCAATCCCCGCGCCATGGCGTCGATCCGGTCGCTTTCCTTTACCCGCAGTTCCTTGACGCCGCCCATCATCGTGGT
>NZ_JBXWRY010000049.1:0-28406 GCF_059613135.1 Ruegeria sp. BHSB196 | reverse complement strand
GACTCGCGATCAACGGATTCGGCCGCATAGGCCGCACGATCCTGCGGCAATGCCTGACGCAACCGGGGCACAGGGACATCGACGTGGCGCTGATCAACGACATCGCGCCGCTCGAGACCTGCGCCTATCTGTTCCAGTATGACAGCACCTTCGGCCCCTATCCCGGCACGGTCGCGGCCGGCGACGACTCTCTGGTGGTGGACGGGCGCGCCATCCCCGTGACGCACAGCGCCGATCTGGCGCGGGTGGATCTGTCCGGAGTGGACGTTCTGCTCGATTG
This sequence comes from Ruegeria sp. BHSB196, assembly GCF_059613135.1. Classification (NCBI taxonomy): domain Bacteria; kingdom Pseudomonadati; phylum Pseudomonadota; class Alphaproteobacteria; order Rhodobacterales; family Roseobacteraceae; genus Ruegeria; species Ruegeria sp. BHSB196. Next base: position 28,126 of record NZ_JBXWRY010000049.1, on the reverse strand, counting down.
CACCGGCATCGCCCGCACCTCCGACGTGGCCAGCCGCGGGTTGACGGCGGGTGCGGGCAAGGTGCTGATCTCGGGGCCGTCGCCCGCGGCCGAAATCACCGTCGTTCTCGGCGCGAACGAGGATCGTCTGGGCAATGCGCGCATCGTGTCGAACGCGTCCTGCACGACCAACGGCCTCGCGCCGCTGGCCCGGATCGTCGACGGCATCGCCGGCATCGCCTCGGCCCACATGACCACCATCCACTGCTACACCAACAGCCAGCCGATGGTGGATGCGCCGCGCGGCGACCTGGCCCGGTCCCGCGCGGGGGCGCTGTCGATGGTGCCCACGACCTCCAGCGCCACCCATCTGATCGACGCGGTTCTTCCGCATCTCGCCGGGCGCATTTCCGGCGCCGCCGTTCGGGTGCCGTCCGCAAGCGTATCCGCCGTCGATCTCGTGGCGCAGCTGGAGCGCGGCATGAGCCCCGAAGCGTTCGGACAGGCCCTGCGCGCGCGCATCGACGCCTCGCCCGTGCTCGGCTGGACCGACGCGCCGCTGGTCTCTTCCGACCTGCGCGCCCGCCCCGAATCGCTGATCGTCGCCGGGCCCGAGACCCGGATGGTCGGCGACCGCCAGGTGCGCGTCTTCGGTTGGTACGACAACGAATGGGGCTTTTCCGCGCGGATGCTCGACGTGGCCCGCCTGATGTGCGCCGCGTGAGTCACGGCAACCGCAGCGCGCGGGTCCGCCCGCGCGCTGCCCGGCCCAACCGGTTCGGGCGCACCTTGGATGCGCGCGACCCGGGCGGGAGCCCGCCGACCTACCGGCCCGGCAGGCTGCCCGACCCGTGCCCGGCCATGCCGCCCGAGACCTCCTCGGTCGCTTCCTCGGCCAGTTCCTCGGGCAGGATCAGGTTCAAAACGATGGCGATCAGCGCGGCGGGCAGCAACCCGCTGGTCAGCAGGATCCGCACCGTATCCGGCATGTGCTGCACCGCGCCCGGTTCCAGCTGCAGGCCCAGCCCGATCGACAGCGAGATCGCAAAGATCACCATGTTCCGCCGGTTCCAGTTCACGTCCGACAGCATCGAGATGCCGGCGGCCACCACCATGCCGAACATCACGATGACGCCGCCGCCCAGCACCTCGATCGGCACCGTGCGGATGATCGCCCCGACCTTGGGCACCAGCCCGCAGAGGATCAGGAACAGCGCGCCGCAGGTCACAACATGCCGGCTCATCACCCCGGTCATGGCGATCAGGCCGACATTCTGGCTGAACGAGGTGTTCGGGAACCCGCCGAACACGCCCGCGATGGCCGAGCCGAACCCGTCCGCATAGGTCGCGCCGGCGATCTCCCTGTCCGTCGCCTCGCGCCCCGCGCCGCCCTTGGTGATGCCCGAGACGTCGCCGACGGTCTCGACCGCCGAGACAAAGGCCATCAGGCAGAACCCGATTACCGCCGCCACCGAGAACTCGAACCCGTATTTGAACGGCACCGGCAGCGCGAACACCGCCGCGCGGCTCCAGCTGGCGCCGATATCGCCGAAAGTGACCATGCCGACCAACAGCGCATAGACATACCCCACCGCCAGACCGATCAGCACCGCCGACACCGACAGCATGCCGCGGGTGAAGAACTTGAGCCCCAGCGTGACCACGACCACGACCAGCGCCGCCGACCAGTTCAGCAGCGAGCCGTATTCCGGCGTGCCGATCGCCGGCACGCCGCCGGCCGCGTATTGGATGCCCACCTTGACCAGCGCCAGGCCGATCATGGTCACGACCAGCCCGGTCACCAGCGGCGGCAGGGCGAACCTGATCCTGCCGATCACGGTGCCCAGGCAGGCGTGAAACAGCCCGCCGATGATGACGCCGCCGAACAGCGCGCCCAGCGCCTCGACGCCCTTGCCGGCCACCAGCGGGATCATGATCGGCAGAAAGGCAAAGCTCGTCCCCTGCACGATGGGCAGTGCCGCGCCGACCGGACCGATGGTGATCGTCTGCAACAGGGTGGCGACCCCGGCAAACAGCATCGACATCTGGATCAGGTAGAGAAGCTGCGGAAAATCGGGCGAATTCGAGCCAAAGCCGAATCCGGCGGCCCCCGCCACGATGATCGCCGGCGTCACGTTCGACACGAACATCGCCAGCACATGCTGGATGCCCAGTGGAATCGCCTTGTGAAGCGCGGGGGTGAAGTTCGGATCGCGGAGCTGTTCCGGCGTTCCAATCGAAGTTTCGGCCATGATCTCAGTATCCTCCCTGTCGGATCTCATGGGGGTCTTGCCGCTTCTCCGGCGGCTTCGGGTCACGGCTCGACCACCTCGAAAGGGGTGTCGAACCAGTGTTCTTCCAGATTCGCGCCATCGCCGATCCGGTCCACCACGGCGAACAGCCCCGGCGCATGCAGGGGCGTCAGCACCCCGTGCCAGGTGCCGCGACGATAGTTCACCGCCTGCCCCGCTTCGGTGACAAAGGCGCGGGGGCGGCCCGGTCTGCCGCCCTCATCCGGCGCCACGATCACCAGGAACGGCTGATGGGTCATCGGGATGAAGGCCTGGCTGCCCTCGGGGTGCCGCTCGACCATCTCCAGCCGATGGGGCAACGCGCGCGGATTGGCGTCGAACAGGCTGAGGCCTGCGCGGCCGTCGGTGAAATCCAGCGACGCCCGGTCGTGATACCGCCCGCATTGGCCCTGGTTGATGATCCTGTCCGGCGCGCCCGCAATGTCGATCAGGTCGCCGAAGGGCGCAAAGGCCGCCGCCGAGATCGGCTCGATCACGATCCGTCCGGTCATGACGGCAACAGGTCGCGCAGCCGGAACTCGGCGATGCGCTCCACCTGGCGGCAGGCTTCGGCGAACTCGGTGTCGCGGTCCTGGTCGATCCGGCGTTCGAACGCGGCAAGGATCGAGGCCTTGTCATGATCCCGCACCGCGATGATGAAGGGAAAGCCGAACTTTTCGACATAGCGCGCGTTGAGATCGGTGAAGGTCTCGCGCTCGGCATCGGTCAGCGCGTCCAGCCCGGCCGAGGCCTGTTCCGAGGTGCTTTCCGCCGTCAGCCGCCTGGCCTGCGCCAGCTTGCCCGCCAGATCCGGATGCGCCGTCAGCACGCCCAGGCGTTCCGGTTCGGTGGCCGACCGGAACATGCGCGCCAGCGCGTTGTGCAACCCGCCCGCCGTGTCATGCGCCGGGCCGAGTTCCAACTCATAGGCCCGCTCGGCGATCCAGGCCGAATGCTCGAACACCCTGCCATAGGTTGCGACGAATTCGTCGCGGCCCATCTGCGACGGGCGAGGCCGATCCACCGGCGGGTGATGAAAAGCCCAATGTTCAGCGATCTGCAGGCGCGTTGCGAACCAGACATCCGGAAACGCGCGGGCATAGTCGAGAAACCTTTTCAGCGCCATCACACGCCCCGGCCGCCCGATCAGCCGGCAATGCAATCCGATCGACAGCATCTTGGACGCGCCCTCGGCGCCTTCGGCATAGAACGCGTCGAAACTGTCCTTGAGATAGGCGAAGAACTGATCGCCCGAATTGAACCCCTGCGGCGTGGCAAAGCGCATGTCGTTGCAGTCGAGCGTATAGGGCACGACCAGCTGATCCCGCCCGCCGATCCGCAGCCAATAGGGCAGGTCGTCGGCATAGGAGTCGGCCACATAATCGAATCCGCCCTCCTCGGCCACCAGCCGCACCGTGTTGACCGAACAGCGCCCGGTGTACCAGCCGCGCGGACGCTCGCCCACCACCTCGGCATGCAGCCGGACCGCCTCGGCGATCTGGGCGCGCTCCTCGTCCTCGGGCATGTCCTTGTGCTCGACCCATTTCAGCCCGTGGCTGGCGATCTCCCAGCCGGCCGACTTCATCGCCGCCACCTGATCGGGCGACCGCGCCAGCGCCGTCGCCACGCCATAGACCGTGACCGGCAGATCCTTCAGCAGCCGATGCAGCCGCCAGAACCCGGCCCGCGCGCCATATTCGTAGATCGTTTCCATGTTCCAGTGCCGCTGCCCCGGCCAGGGCGCCGCGCCCACGATCTCGGACAGAAACGCCTCCGAGGCCGCATCCCCGTGCAGCACGCAATTCTCGCCGCCCTCTTCGTAGTTCAGCACGATCTGCACGGCGATCCTGGCGCCATCGGGCCACCCCGCGGCGGGCGGCGTCGCCCCATGACCGATCATGTCGCGGGGATAGCGGGGGGGTGTCTTGGCCATGTCGTCTCCCGGTCGTTCGCACGCATCCATCCATAGCGCAGAAAATGCCGCCGGATTTTCAAATCAATCAAGACGGTGTTTCCACCTTCCGGCGCGGTAGCGGCCGCACCGCGTTCCATGCAACACTGCAAACCATGCCCGGCCCGCGCCAATTCCGGTGCGCGGCGCCCCACACGGCAAACGACATCGAGGGAGAGAACATCCGTGGCTGGCTATCTGACGACCCACGTTCTGGACACCGCATCCGGCCTGCCCGCGGCGGGCCTGGAGATCGTGCTCTACCGGTTCGACGGCGACACCCGCACCCGGATCGCCGACTGCACGACCAATTCCGATGGCCGCACCGACAGCCCGATCCTGCCGCAGGACGCGTTCCGGACCGGCACCTACGAGCTCGAATTCCGGGCCGGCGACTATTTGCGGGCGCAGGGTTCGACCCAGCCCGAGCCGCTGTTCCTCGACGTGATCCCGATCCGATTCGGAATGTCGGACCCGGACGCGCACTACCACGTGCCGCTGCTGCTGTCGCCCTTCGGCTACTCCACCTATCGCGGCAGCTGACACCGGCGCGACCGCCCCCCGAACCGCCCGCAAATCCTGTCGTGCGCCTTCGGCGCGCTCTTTTGGTTTGTTGTTGAGGGACGCTGTCCCTCAAACTCCCTGGCGTATTTTCGACCAGAAAGAAGCATAAAGAAACCGCTGCTTCTTTCTGGTCCCAAATACCCCGGGGTGAATTGCCCTCAGGTCACTTTGGCCTCGGCCTCGCGCACGGTCTGTCCGATGCGCTTGGTCATGAACTCCATGAACAGCCGCGTCTTGGGATCCTGATGACGGCGATGGGTGTAGAGGCAGGCCATCTGCACGGAGACCGGCGGATTTTCAACGGCCACCGGCACCAGGCGACCCGCCTTCAGGTGATCGGCGATTTCGAAGACCGGTTTCATGGCGATGCCCTGACCCGTCAGCGCCCAATCGGTCAGAACGTCGCCATCATCGCATTCGAACCGGCCGGAGACCGCGAATCGCTTGGGCCCCTCCGGTGTCTGCAGCAGCCATTGAAACTCGGTGGCGCCGGGAAACCGCAGGTTCAGGCATTCGTGACGCTCCGCGATCAGCGCCGCGCCCGACGCGGGGTTGCCGCGCCGCTTGACGTAGTCGGGCGCGGCGCACAGCACCCGGCGGCACTCCGCGAACTTGCGGATCCGCAGGGTGCTGTCCTCGGGCTGGCCGATGAAAAAGGCCAGATCCAGCCCTTCGGTGGTCAGGTCCACCGAACGGTCCGTCAGGCGCAGCCGGATGTCGATTTCCGGGTACTCCGCCAGAAACTCAGGCACCTGCGGCGCCAGCAGCCTGCGCCCCACCCCAAGCGGCGCGGCGACGAACAGCGATCCGCGGGGCGCCTCGGTCAGGTTCATGACCTCGGCCTCGGCCCGGTCCACCGAGTCCAGCACCGCCACCGCGCCCGGATAGAAGGCGCGCCCCTGTTCCGTGGCGGTCAGGTTGCGCGTCGTGCGCTGGAACAGGCGCACGCCGAGGTGATCCTCGAGCTGCGAGATCCGGGCCGAGGTCACGGCGGGCGAGATCCGCAGGTCGCGCCCGGCGGCGGACATGCTGCCCAGCTCATAGACCCGGACGAAGGTGCGGATATTGTCGAGATAGGACATCTTTTCGGAAATTTTTGATACAGCTTGGCAATATATGGCAATACCGAAGAAAATGGCCTTTGCCTAGTCTGGCGCCAATCTATCGGAGTGCTACGCATGTACGACTTTGCCGTGTTCTGGGATTGGACCGCCTTCGCCGTCCGCTGGCTGCACGTGATCACCGCGATCGCCTGGATCGGATCGTCCTTTTATTTCATCGCGTTGGACCTGGGCCTGCGCAAGACGCCCGATCTGCCGCTGGGCGCGCATGGCGAGGAATGGCAGGTGCATGGCGGCGGGTTCTATCACATCCAGAAATACCTCGTCGCTCCGGAACGGATGCCGGATCACCTGACCTGGTTCAAATGGGAGAGCTATTCGACCTGGCTCAGCGGCGCGGCGCTGCTGATGATCGTCTACTGGGTCGGCGGCGAGCTGTATCTGATCGACGCCGAAAAGGCCGATCTGGCGCTGTGGCAGGGCATCCTGATCTCGGCGGCGTCGCTGACCATCGGCTGGCTCGTCTATGACTATCTCTGCAAATCCGGGCTGGGCGAGCGGCCGACCCTGCTGATGCTGCTGCTCTTCGTGCTGCTGGTGGCGATGGGCTGGGGCTACAACCAGATCTTCACCGGCCGCGCCATGATGCTGCATCTGGGCGCCTTCACCGCCACGATCATGACCGCGAACGTGTTCTTTGTCATCATGCCCAACCAGCGCATCGTGGTGGACGACCTCAAGGCCGGGCGCACGCCCGATCCGAAATACGGCAAGATCGCCAAGCTGCGATCGACCCACAACAACTATCTGACGCTGCCGGTGCTGTTCCTGATGCTCAGCAACCACTACCCGCTGGCCTTCGCGACCGAGTACAACTGGATCATCGCCAGCCTGGTCTTCCTGATGGGCGTGACGATCCGGCACTATTTCAACACCATTCACGCCCGCGCCGGCAACCCGACCTGGACCTGGCTGGCGACCGCGCTGCTGTTCATCGCGATCATGTGGCTCTCGACCGCGCCGATGTACAAGCCGGTCGAAGAGGCCGAGGCGCAGCCGCTGACCCCCTACGAGGAGCGCTTTGCCGCCGCGCCCGGCTTTGCCGAGGCGCATGACGTGGTGCTGGGGCGCTGCTCGATGTGCCACGCCCGCGAACCGGTCTGGGAGGGCATTCTGTGGGCGCCCAAGGGCGTCCTGCTGGAAACCGAGACCGACATCGCCCGCAACGCCCGCGACATCTATCTGCAGTCCGGGATCACCCATGCCATGCCGCCCGCGAACGTGACCTATATGGAGCCCGAGGACCGGGCCGCCATCGTGCGCTGGTTCCGGGCCGCCGGCGACAGCGGCTGACGCCAGCGGGCCGGGCGCCGGGCGGCCGGCTGTGCGCGGACTTCGCCTGCAAGGCGACGGGCGTTCCGCCAGGACAGGTGCCGGGATCACAACGCATCCCGGATTGGAGGATCCGATGGCCGGGTCGATGCTTGCCGGTTTCCTTGCCGTCCAGGTCCGCCCCGAACGCCGGGGGCGCCGTCATCGAGGCCAGCCTTTCACTGGCCAAGAGCGTCATCGGCGGCGAAGAAGGCGCGTTCCGGTTCCAGATGCTGGCGAATGTTACCGACCCCGACCGGTTCCATGTCTTCGAGGTCTATCGCAACGAGGCGGCGGACAAGGCCCATGTGGAGCCGGATGCCTTCAAGACTTGGATACGGACGGTCGAACCGATGCTGACGCACAAGACGCAAGCCGTGGCGACGAAGCGCACGGTCTTTCCCGGCGTCGAGGGAGTCATGGCTCAGAAATCCGGCCTGTCAAACCGGTGATGCGGCGCGGGCATTCGGCCAAACCTGCGCCGGCCGGTTTTCTTGCGTCCTGCCGCCTGTCCCGGCCCGATTGCCGTCCGGCGGGGCGCAAAATTCCTTTTCATCGCTCCTGTCAGGTGTTCTAACTGTCAGGGACGGTGCGACGGGGCCGCCTTGGCGCACGAAACCCTTGGGGCAGGTTCGAGCAGTCGGGGACCGAGCAATGACATTGACCAGACCGTGGACTGCCCTGCAAGGCGGGCTCCTCACGATCTGCACGGCCATGATGCCGGGGCTGGCGCTTGCGCTCGAAACCACCCTGACCGCGCCCGGAGCCTCCAAGGAGCTGCGGGAGAGGATCGAGGAAACCTCCTCGGTGCTGACCGCCGAATCCCGCGGGCTGGACACGCCGCTGGAGCTTTTGTCCGGCGCACTGTCCGACTACCGGACGATCGTCCAGATCCTCTATGACGAAGGGTTCTTCAGCCCGGTCGTCAACATCCGGATCGACGGGCGCGAAGCCGCCGATATCGACCCGCTGAACACCCCCAAACAGGTCAACCGAATCGACATCGCGGTTCAGACCGGGCCGCCGTTCCGCTTCGGCACGGCCGTCGTCGCGCCGCTGGCCCCCGGCACCGAACTGCCCGACGCGTTCCGGCCCGGCGGTCTGGCCTCGACCGCGGTTCTGCAGGACGCCACCCAGAACGGCGTCACCGAATGGCGGAATCAGGGCCACGCCAAGGCCGAGATCGGCAACCAGAGGATCGTGGCCCGCCACCCGCAGGCGCAGCTGGACGCCGAGATCGAGCTGCTGCCGGGTCCGAAGCTGACCTTCGGCGAGATGTTCATCCACGGCGACAGCGACGTGCGCCCCGAGGCCATCCGAAAGATCGCGGGTTTTCCCGCGGGCGAGGTCTATTCGCCCGAACAGATCCAGAAAGTCGGCACCCGCCTGCGCCGCACCGGCGCGTTCTCGGTCGTCTCGATACAGGAACAGGAAACCCCGAACCCCGACGGAACGCTGGATTTCGACGCGAATTTCGAAGACCTGCCCAAGCGGCGGTTCACCTTCGGCGTCGAGATCTCGTCGCGCGAGGGGCTGGATGTCAGCACCACCTGGATTCACCGCAACCTGTTCGGCAATGCCGAACGGTTCCGGTTCGAGGCCAGCATCCGCAACATCGGCGGCACCGAGGATATCGACGGCCGCATCGGCTTCCGCCTCGACGAACCGGCGCGGCTGGGGCCGGACGACAGCACCTTCTACATCGCCCAGCTCGAACGGCGGAACCGCACCCACTACAACGTGACCATCGGGCTTCTGGGCTATGGTGCCCGCCGGACCTTTTCCGACCGGCTCTATGCCGAGGCATGGCTGGGCGTGCACTATTCCGATTCCGACGACGCCTATGGCGACGGGCGCAAGTTCCGGTACGTGGTGCTGCCCTTCCGCACCGAATGGGACCGGCGCGACAGCAAGGTGAGCGCCACGCGGGGGTTCTACCTGGACGCGCGCGCCATGCCGTTCATGGGGTTCTCCGGCGCCGATTCCGGCCTGCGGGTCTATGCCGATGGCCGCGGCTACTGGGATCTGGGGACCGGCGGCAATCTGGTTCTGGCGGGCCGCATCCAGGTCGGCTCGGTCATGGGGCCGCCGGCCGATGACGTCACCCCCGACTTCCTGTTCTTCTCGGGCGGCGCCGGCACCGTGCGCGGCCAGCCCTTCGAGAGCCTCGGCATCCCGGTCGGCACCGGCGTCGCCGGCGGCCGGTCGTTTCTGGGCCTCTCCGCCGAGGTGCGCGGGCGTGTGACCAAGAACCTCTCGCTGGTCGGCTTCTACGACTATGGCGCGGTGGACAGCGCCTCGTTCGCCACCGGCGAATCCGCCTCGCATTCTGGCGCCGGCATCGGCGTGCGCTATGATATCGGTGGGTTCGGCCCGTTGCGGTTCGACCTGGCCTATCCGGTGCAGGGCGACACCGGGGACGGGCTGCAATTCTACATCGGGATCGGACAGGCGTTTTGACCCACAGGCTCGCATATCCTCTCTGCCTCGCCGCCGCACTCAGCGCAGCGCCGCTGCCGGTCCGGGCCCAGGACGAGCAGGAGGAGAGCGGCGGGCTGCTGGTGGATTTCCTGCAGAACACCCTGTCGGGCGAAGGCCGCAACATCCGCGTCACCGGGCTGCAAGGCGCCTTGAGCGCGCGCGCCACCATCCAGCAGATCACCGTGTCCGACGATACCGGCGTCTGGCTGACCATCAACGACGCCGTGCTCGACTGGAACCGGCTGGCGCTGCTGCGCGGCCGCTTCTCGGTCAACGAACTGACGGCGGGCGAAATCATGATCGCCCGCAGGCCCGAGCCGACGACCGAGCCCGACGAGCTTCCGACCCCCGAAGCCAGGCCGTTCCAGGTGCCGGAACTTCCCGTCTCCGTCGAAATCGGAGATCTCAGCGTCGCCAAACTGTCGCTGGGCCAGCCGGTGATCGGCCTGGCCGCCGACCTGTCGGTGAACGGGGCGCTGTCGCTGGCCGACGGCTCGCTCAGCAGCAATCTCGACATCGACCGGCTGGACCGCGCCGGGGACTCGGTCAGCCTGACCGCCAGTTTCCAGAACGAAGGCCAGCAGATCGGGCTGGACGTGACTTTCGTCGAGGATGCGGGCGGCCTGGTCTCGACCGCGCTCCGGATCCCCGGCCAGCCGCCCCTGCGCCTGACCGCCAGGGGCCAGGGGCCGATCACCGATTTCACCGCCGACATCGCGCTGGCCTCCGACGGCACCGACCGCGTGACCGGGCAGGTGCGCCTGCGCGGCGCCGACCCGGCCGAAAGCAGCGAAACCGCCGGGGGTATCCGGTTCTCGGCCGATCTCGGCGGCGATGTCACGCCCCTGCTGGCCGAACCGTTCGACCCGTTTTTTGGCCCCGACACCCGGCTGGTCCTGAACGGCAGCACCAGCCCCGACGGCGCGCTCGACATTCCCGACTTCGAATTGACGACCGAGGCGCTGCGGCTCAAGGGCGAACTCAGCCTCGCCGCCGGCGGCGCGCTGGACAGGGCGGCGCTGCAGGGCCGGATCACGCCCCCCGCCGGGCAATCCGTCGTCCTGCCCATCGCGGACCCGCGCACCACCCTGCGGGCGGCGCAGCTTTCGGCGCTGTTCGATCGGGCCAATGGCAATCACTGGGATCTCAGCCTGACCGCCCGCGATCTCACGACGCCCCAGGTGCAACTGGCCCGCACCCGCCTCACCGCCCAAGGCACGCTGGTCCAGGGCGACCGGTTGCAACTGGACGGCGACGTGCAGGCCATCGTCGATGGGGCCGCCTTCGCCGACGCGGCCCTGCAACAAGCGGTCGGAAGCCGCGTGACGCTCGACGGCGCCTTCGGGCTGCACGACGACCGGAGCCTGCAACTGTCCAACGTGGAACTCGTCGGCTCGGACTACACGGTCAAGACCGACACGGTGATCGACGGGCTCGACACCGGTTTTGCGCTGGACGGATCGGCCGCGCTGACGGCGGCGGACCTGTCGCGCTTCTCCGGCCTGGCGGGGATGGAGCTCGAAGGCAGCATAGACGCCGAACTGACCGGCAAGGGCTCGCCGCTGGGCGGCAGTTTCGACGGCCAGCTCCGCGCCACGGGACAAGACCTTGCGACGGGCCGCGACGACATCGACCCGATGATCGTCGGTGAGACCCTCATCGCCGTGGACGCGGTGCGGGACGGCACCGGCCTCACCATCCGCAAGGCGACGATCGACGGCCCGGCCCTGACCGCCGAAGCGGCCGCGACCGTCACCCAGCCCGGCGGCAAACTCACCGTCAACGGCAACGCCACCGCCAAGACCGACGATCTGTCGGTGTTTTCCGGTCTCGCCGGCCGCGATCTGGGCGGTGCGCTGGAGGCCACGGTCGAAGGCTCCGGCACCATCGGTTCCCTCGAAACCCTGCAATTCGACGCCCGCGCCGATCTGAGCGGACGGAATCTCAGAACCGGAATCGCCGAGATCGACCCGATCATCGCCGGAAACGCCGCCATCTCGCTGGACGCCGCCCGCGACGGCGACAGCATCACCATCCGCAAGGCCGTGGTCGATGCGGACACCGTCAAGGCGGATGTCGTCGGCACCGTCACCGATCCCTTCGGCGCGCTGTCGCTGGACGGCAGCGCCAAGCTCGACACGCCCGACCTGTCGGTGTTCTCCGGCCTCGCCGGATACGATCTGGGCGGCGCGCTCGAGGCGAACGTCACGGGGACCGGCACCGTCGAAACCCTCGAATTCGACGCCCAGGCCGAAATCGAGGGGCGCAATCTCAGAACCGGACTGGCCGACATCGACCCGCTGATCGCGGGCAGGACCGCCCTCTCGCTGGACGCGGCGCGCGCGGACGACCGCATCACCATCCGCAAGGCCGTGGTCGATGCCAAGGTGCTGACGGCGGATGTGGTCGGCACCGTCACCGACCCCGCCGGCGCGCTGTCGCTGGACGGCAGCGCCAGGCTCGACGTGCCCGACCTGTCGGTCTTTTCCAACCTCGCAGGAATGAATCTCGGCGGCGCCGTCACGGCCAGGGCGCAGGGCAGCGCCGCGGTCCGGTCCCGGCTTTTCGATCTCAGCCTCGATCTGGACGCCGACGACCTCAGCACCGGTCTCGACAAGATCGACGCGCTGATCGGCGGGCGCACCACGCTCGACGTGAACGCGGCCCGCGACGTTCAGGGGCTGGACATCCGCGATTTCCGGCTGAACGGAACCGCGCTCACCGCCAGCGCCCAGGGCGACTTGAGGGAAGCTAATGGCAGCCTCACGGTCTCGGCGGCGCTGGACAACCTGGCGCGCATATCCACCACCGTCACCGGTCCGCTCACGCTCGCAGGCGACGTGACCCCCACCGGGACCGGCATCAAGGGCGATATCCGCCTGACCGGCCCCGACACCTCCTATGCCAATCTCGTGGGCACCGCCGACACCGGGGGCGATGCCGATTTCGTCTTCGACGCACGGCTCGACCGGATGGAGCGCTTCGCCCCGGATTTCCCCGGTTCGGCCACCGCCAAGGGAACGGCCAGGCGCAAGAACGGCGTATGGACCGTGGACGCCGACGCCACCGGCCCCGCCAGCATCCGCACCAAGGTCGCCGGAACCTACGACGAAAGCGCCGGCACCGCCGATCTGACGGCCAGCGGCGGCGTCAATATCGGCCTCGTCAACAAATACATCTCGCCCAACAGCATCGCCGGCGCAGCCCAGTTCGATCTGGCGCTCAGGGGCAAGCCGGGGCTGAACGCCCTGTCCGGCACCGTCACCACCTCCGGCACCAGCATCGCCATCCCCGAGGCAGGCCAGGCCCTGCGCAACATCCGCGGCAGCGTCACGCTGGCCAACGGCACCGCCACCATCGCGCTGAACGGCGACAGCGCGGCCAGCGGCGGCCTGACGGTTTCCGGGCCGGTCGCGCTCACGCCGCCGTTCCGGGGCCAGATCACGACCGCGATCAACCAGTTCGTGCTGACCGACCAGCGCCTGTTCGAAACCACCCTGAACGGCCAGCTGGTCTTCTCCGGACCGCTGGCCGGCAACAGCGCGCTGGCCGGCCAGATCCAGTTCAGCGACACCAACATCAACCTCGCCGCGGCCGGCGGCGCGGTCGGGGCGGCCCCGATCCCGCCGATGACGAATGTCGGGGAGACCCCGCCGGTCTTCGCCACCCTCGTCCGCGCCAATCTGATCGAGACCGGCAACCGAGAGGGCGAAGCCTCGCGCATCGCGCTCGACATCAGCCTGCTGGCGCCCAACCGGGTCTTCGTCCGCGGCCGCGGCGTCAACGCCGAGCTGGGCGGCAAGATCCATATCGGCGGCACCACCCGGTCGGTGATCCCCTCCGGCCAGATCGACCTGATCCGCGGCACCTTCGACATCCTGGCCCGCCGCCTGACGCTGACGAAGGGCATCGTGTCGCTGCAGGGCGACCTGACGCCCTATGTCGAATTCGCCTCCACCGCCACCACCTCGGACGGCACCGCGACCATCGAAATCTCCGGCCCGCTGGACGCGCCCACCGTCGAGGTTTACTCCGACCCCGAACGCCCGCCGGAAGAGGCGCTGGCCCTGCTGCTGTTCGGCAACGAATATTCGCAGCTGTCGCCCTTCGTCATCGCCCAGATGGCGGCCTCGCTGGCGCAGCTCAGCGGCGTCGGCGGCGATGCGACCCGGGGCGTGCGGGACGAAACCGGCCTCGACACCGTGTCGGTCGGGGCCGCATCGGGCGGCGGCGGCCTGCTGGGGGCCGGGGCCTATCTGGGCGACCGGCTCTATACCGATTTCACCGTCAACACCAAGGGCGAGACCGAGGTGAACCTCAACCTCGACGTCTCTGACAGCGTCACCGTCCGGGGCACGGTGGATGGCCAGGGCGACACCGGCGTCGGCATCTTCTTCGAACGCGACTACTGACGCCGCGCGCGACAGGTTCACGAAACCGACACGCATCCGACAAATCTCCTACACAGACCGCGGCTAGATCCGGCGCGTGACCATGGGGGAGGCGTCAGTGATCGTCGAAATCGCACGGGACGGAAGCAGCTATGTCGTGACCCTTCCGGGCACGACCGGCAGCGCGGCCTGGTCGGTCCGCTTTTCCGACCTCACCGCCGCGCGCGAAATGGCCGAGGCCTGCCTGGACTGGTTTTCGGGCTGCACACTGGTGCTGAAGACCGGAGCCGAAACCGCCGAGCCCGAACTGCCCTCGGCGGCTTGACCCCGCGCCAAGGCCGTGCAGGATCGCTGCAACAGCAGCGCGAGCCTCCATGACCTTCACCACCCGCCCCGAAATCGCCGGCACCTTCGGCGTCGTCGCCAGCACCCACTGGATCGCCAGCGCCGTCGGCATGCGCATCCTGGAACGCGGCGGCAACGCCTTCGACGCCGCCGCCGCAACCGGCTTTGCCCTGCAGGTGGTCGAACCGCACCTGAACGGCCCGCTGGGCGACCTGCCGATGCTGATCAAACCTGCCGGGGACGACCGGCCGACGGTGATCTGCGGCCAGGGCACGGCGCCCGCCCGCGCCACCATCGCCCATTACCGGTCCGAGGGCCTGCGCCGCATCCCCGGCTCGGGCCTGCTGGCCACGGTGATCCCCGGCGCGTTCGACGCATGGATGATCCTGCTGCGCGATCACGGCACCCTGCCCCTGCGCGACATACTCGAGCCGGCGATCCACTATGCCGCCAAGGGCCACCCCTGCCTGCCGCGGGTGGCGCACACCATTGCCGGGCTGGCCGGGTTCTTCCGCGCCGAATGGCCGACCTCCTTCGACACCTGGCTGCCCGCTGGCGCGGCGCCGCAACCCGGCGCCCTGATGCGCAACCCGCAACTGGCCGACACCTGGGACCGGCTGCTGCGCGAGGCCGAAACGACATCCGAGCGCCAGGCGCAGATCGACCGCGCCCGCGCCGCCTTCTACCGGGGCTTCGTCGCCGAAGCCATCGACCGCTACCTGCGCGACGCCTGCGTGATGGATGCGGCGGGACAGCGGCGCAAGGGGGTTCTGACCGGCGACGACATGGCCAACTGGCAGGCCAGCTGCGAACCGCCGCTGACCGGGCATTCCCACGGCTGGACCGTCTGGAAATGCGGGCCGTGGACCCAGGGTCCGGCCCTGCTGCAGGCGCTGAACCTGCTCTCGGGCTTCGATCTGGACACCGCAGGCGATGCCGGGTTCGTGCACCTCGTCACCGAAGCCATGAAACTCGCCTTTGCCGACCGCGAGGCGTATTACGGCGACCCGGACCACGTGGAAATCCCGATCGACCGCCTGCTCTCGGACGCCTATGCGCAGGGCCGGCGCGGCTTGATCGCGGCCACCGCCTCGACCGAACAGCGCCCCGGCCGCCTGCCCGGCCACGAGGCCTGGGCCGACGCCGCCATCGCCCGCGCCGCCGAGACCTATGCCGCGCAGGACGCCATCGGCGCGGGCGAGCCGACGATGGCGCATCTGACCGAGAAACGCGGCGACACCGTGCATCTGGACGTGATCGACCGCTGGGGCAACATGGTCTCGGCCACGCCGTCGGGCGGCTGGCTGCAATCCTCGCCGGTGGTGCCGGGGCTGGGCATGCCGCTCAACACGCGGGCGCAGATGTTCTGGCTGGACGAAGGCTTGCCCACCTCGCTTGCCCCCGGCCGCCGCCCGCGCACCACCCTGTCGCCCTCGATGGCCCGGCGGCCGGACGGCGCCGAACTGGCCTTCGGCACGCCGGGCGGCGATCAGCAGGACCAGTGGCAGCTGATCTTCCTGCTGCGGCTGATCCTCGGGCAGCCGAACCTGCAGGCGGCGATCGACGCCCCGCTGTTCCACACCGCCCATTTCCAAAGCTCGTTCTATCCCCGCGACGCGCGTCCCGGCCACCTGATGGTCGAACCCGGCTTCGGCGAAGACGTGATCGCCGATCTGCGCGCACGCGGCCATGCGGTCGAGGTGGCCGACCCCTGGACCATCGGCCGCCTCACCGCCGCCAGCCGCGCCCCGGACGGGACGCTGCGCGCCGCCGCCACGCCCCGGCTGATGCAGGCTTACGCCATCGGGCGCTAGCTGCCTTGCCTAAGTCCTGCGAATCCCGATGGGCTGGCCGATCTGCGGCGCGGGTTCCAGTGCCGCGTGATCCGCCACCATCCGCGCCAGCCGCGCCGCCGCCCAGTCCGGATAGGGGGCCGAACGGCCGGTCGCGTGGCTCACGTTGATGAACAGCCCCTCTTGCGTGGCGCAGAGCGCATCGTCGGCTTCGGCATGCATCTGCGAGAAATAGTGCCCCCGCTTGCCGTCGGCATCGAGCAGCCGCAACCGGCAATAGAACCGCTCCCCCTCGCGCAATTCCCGCAGGAAGTGCAGATGCGACTGGATCATGTACGGACCCTCGCCCGTGGCCTCGACCTGCACGCCGCCCAGGCCCAGATGCTCGACCATCACCTGTTCCAGCGCCTCGTCGAAGGCCACGCCGTAATAGCCCACATTCATGTGGCCGTTATAGTCGATCCAGTCCCGCCGGACGGTGAATCCCCGCACCTCGACCGGCGCCGGATACGGCCCGTCATGGCCGGACGGGGGTTGGGTGTTCCCTGACATGGTGCCCTCCTGTCCCGCGACCCGCTCAGTCCTCGAAAATGGCGACGGCACGGATGAATCCCGCCGACGCGCCCTTGATCTTGAACGGGAAGCAGGAGATCTCGAACCCAGTCGGCGGCAGGTCTTCCAGGTTGGTGAGCTTTTCCATGTGGCAATACCCGATCTCCATCGACGCCCGGTGCCCTTCCCAGATGATCGACGGATCGCCGGTTTCCGCGTAGTGCCGCGCGGTCAGCGGAAACGGTGCGTCCCAGCTCCAGGCGTCGGTGCCGGTCACGCGCACGCCGCGTTCGGTCAGGTACAGCGTCGCCTCGCGCCCCATGCCGCAGCCTTTCATCAGGTAATCCGGCTGCCCGTAGTGGGTTCCGGCCGCGGTGTTGACCACCACGATGTCCAGCGGCCGCAGGTCGTGCCCGATCCGCGCCAGCTCCGCCTCCACATCCTTTGCCGTCACCACGTACCCATCCTCGAAATGGCGGAAATCCAGCTTCACGCCCGGATTGAGGCACCACTCCAGCGGCACCTCGTCGATGGTGATCGCCCGTTCGCCCCTGTTCATGGTCGAATGGTGGTGATAGGGCGCGTCCAGATGGGTGCCGTTATGGGTGGCGATCCGCAGCCGTTCGATGGCCCAGCCCTCGCCCCCCGGCAGGTCGTCCTTCTTCAGACCCGGAAAGAACGCCATCACCTGCTCGGCGGTCTGGTCATGGGTCATGTACTCGATCTCCGGCAGCATGATCGGCGGATCGGAGACGATGCCGGTCTCCAGCGGCACGGACAGATCGACGAAACGGCGTGGCATGGGCGTCCTCCAGTTGGCGTTTTGCGCAGCCTAGCGCAGCGGCGGCCAAGATGGCAGGCCGCAGACCGGCCCCGGACACAAAAAAGGGCGGCTCCGCAGAGCCGCCCCTCAGCCGGCGGAGGGAGGATCACTCCGCAGCGATGGCTTGCGCCTTTTCGATGCGGACCGCCGAATACTTGAACTCGGGGATCTTGCCATAGGGGTCCAGCGCCGGGTTGGTC
The DNA here is from genome assembly GCF_059613135.1 of Ruegeria sp. BHSB196. Lineage (NCBI taxonomy): Bacteria > Pseudomonadati > Pseudomonadota > Alphaproteobacteria > Rhodobacterales > Roseobacteraceae > Ruegeria > Ruegeria sp. BHSB196. The sequence goes on along the minus strand of NZ_JBXWRY010000049.1, from coordinate 10,324 downwards.
AGGATGTTCGCCGCCGCCTCGACATAGGCAAACGGCAGGAACACGTTGTCCTCGGCAATCGCCCGGTCGGCCCGGACCATCACCTTGACCGATCCCCGGCGGGTGGTCAGCCGGATCGTGTCGCCCGGCTCCAGCCCCAGACGCCGCAGCGTCCTGGGGTTCATCGAACAGTTGGCCTCGGGCTCCACCGAATCCAGCACTTTCGAGCGCCGCGTCATCGAGCCGGTATGCCAGTGTTCCAGCTGGCGGCCGGTGATCAGGACGAACGGATACTCCGCGTCCGGGCGCTCGTCCGGCTCCACGATGCTGGCCGGGGTGAACCGGGCGCGCCCGTTCGGGCGCGGAAAGCCGTCGCCGAACACGATGGCCTGGCCGGGATCCTGCGGCGACAGCGACGGATAGGTGACCGCCTCGCTTTCCAGACGCTCCCAGGTGATGTTGTCCAGCGACCCCATGTTCAGCTTCATCTCGGCAAACACCTCGCGCGGGTGCGTGTAGCTCCAGTTCAGGCCCAGCCGCCTGGCCAGCTCGACCTCGATCCACCAGTCCTCGCGCGCCTCGCCCGGCGGCGCCACCGCCGGCCGGCCCATCTGCACCTGCCGGTTGGTGTTGGTGACGGTGCCGGTCTTTTCCGCCCAGGCGCTGGCGGGCAGGATCACGTCGGCATAGTTGGCGGTCTCGGTCAGAAAGATGTCCTGCACCACCAGATGCTCCAGCTTGGCCAGCGCCGCGCGGGCGTGATCCACGTCCGGGTCCGACATGGCCGGGTTTTCGCCCAGGATGTACATGCCCCGGATGTCGCCGGCATGGATCGCCTCCATGATCTCGACCACGGTCAGACCCTTCTGGCTGGAAAAGTCGCCGCTCTCCCAGACCTTGGCAAAGGCCGACCGCACGCCGTCATCCGTCACCGACTGGTAATCCGGCAGGAACATCGGAATCAGCCCTGCATCCGACGCGCCCTGCACGTTGTTCTGCCCGCGCAGCGGATGCAGGCCCGAGCCGGGCTTGCCGACATTGCCGGTCATCAGGGCCAGCGAAATCAGGCAGCGCGAATTGTCGGTGCCGTGGATGTGCTGGCTGACTCCCATGCCCCAAAAGATCATTCCGGCCTTGCCCCTGGCAAAGGTGCGGGCGGCATCGCGCAGAACCTCGGGCTCGATGCCGCAGATCGGCGCCATCTTCTCGGGCGTGTAGTCGGCCAGATGGGCCTTCATCTCCTCCCAGTTCTCGGTGAACTGCGCGACGTACTCGGCATCGTACAGTTCTTCCTCGACGATGACGTTCATCATCGCGTTCAGCATCGACACGTCGCCGCCCGGCTTGAACAGCAGGCGGTGGCTGGCGAACTTGCCCAGCCCCACGCCGCGCGGATCGCACACGATCAGCTTGCCGCCGCGCTTGGCGAACTGCTTGAAATAGGTGGCCGCGACCGGATGGTTCTCGATCGGGTTGGCCCCGATCACGATGGCCACATCGGCGTTCTCGATCTCGTTGAAGGTGGCCGTCACCGCGCCGGACCCGACATTCTCCAGCAGCGCCGCCACCGACGAGGCATGGCACAGCCGCGTGCAGTGATCCACGTTGTTGTGGCCGAAACCCTGCCGGATCAGCTTCTGGAACAGATACGCCTCCTCGTTCGAGCATTTGGCCGAGCCGAACCCGGCCACATAGGTGCCCTTCTCGGCCCGCAGATCGGCCAGCCCCTTGGCGGCGAAATCCAGCGCCTCGTCCCAGCTCGCCTCGCGGAAATGGGTGAACGGGTTGGCCGGGTCCACGTTCAGCCCCTTGGGCGCGCCGTCCTTGCGGATCAGCGGTCTGGTCAGGCGATGCGGGTGATCGACGTAATCGAAGCCGAACCGGCCCTTGACGCACAGCCGGTTCTCGTTGGCCGGGCCATCGACGCCCTCGACATACTTGATCTTGTCATCCTTGATCTTGAAGGACAGCTGGCAGCCGACGCCGCAGAACGGGCAGACCGACTGCACCTCGCGGTCATAGTCCTTGCTGTCGCCGTGCTGCCGGTCGTCCAGCACCGTGGCCGGCATCAGCGCACCGGTCGGACAGGCCTGCACACACTCGCCGCAGGCGACGCAGGTGGACGCGCCCATCGGGTCGTTCTGGTCGAACACGATCTGCGCCAGGTGGCCCCGCCCGGCCATGCCGATCACGTCGTTGACCTGCACCTCGCGGCAGGCGCGGACGCAGAGGTTGCAGTGGATGCAGGCGTCCAGATTGACCCGCATCGCCACATGGCTGTCGTCCAAGAGCGGGATCTTCTCCGGCTCCTTCGCCGGGAACCGGCTGTCGCTCACGCCGTTCAGCCCGGCCATGTCCCAGAAATGCGACGAGGCGTCATGCGCCACCTCGGGCTGATCCGCGACCAGCAGTTCCATCACCAGCGCGCGCGACTTCTCGGCCCGCTCCGTATCGGTCCTGACCACCATCCCCTCGGCGACGGGCCGGATGCACGAGGCGACCAGCGTGCGCTCGCCCTCGACCTCGACCATGCAGGCCCGGCAGTTGCCGTCGGGGCGATAGCCCGGCGCCGGCTTGTGGCACAGATGCGGGATCACCAGCCCCCGGCCCTGCGCCGCCTCCCAGATGGTCCAGCCCTCGGGCACGGTCACGTCTTCGCCGTTCAGGCTGAAGGTGACGGTTCTGGTTTCGCTTGCGTCAAGCATGGCTCATCCCTCTCCTTCAGCCTTTGATTTCGTCGGCAAAGTGCTTCATCACCAGCCGGATCGGGTTCGGGGCCGCCTGTCCCAGACCGCAGATCGAGGCATCGGCCATCACCTGGCACAGATCCTCCAGCAGGTCGGTATCCCAGGTCTCGGCCTCCATCAGCTTCACCGCCTTCTCGCAGCCCGCCCGGCAGGGCGTGCACTGGCCGCAGCTTTCGTCCTCGAAGAACCGCAGCATGTTCAGCGCCGCATCGCGGGCGGTGTCCTGATCCGACAGCACCACCACCGCCGCCGAGCCGATGAACGTCCCCAGCGGCTGCAGCGTGTCGAAGTCGAGCGGAACGTCGTCGATCGAAGCGGGGAGAAGACCCGACGACGGCCCACCCGGTTGATACGCCTTGAAGACGTGCCCCTCGGCCATGCCCCCGGCGGCGTCGATCACGTCCAGAATGGTCGAGCCCGCTGGCAGCAGATAGACGCCCGGCCTGGCGACCCGGCCCGAGACCGAATAGCTGCGCAGCCCCTTGCGCCCGTTCTTCTCGACCGAATTCAGAACCTCCGGCCCTTCGCGGCAGACCCGTGCGACCCAGTGCAGCGTTTCGACATTCTGCACCAGCGTGGGGCGGCCAAAGACACCGACCTGCGCCACGAAGGGCGGGCGATGCCGCGGCAGGCCGCGCTTGCCCTCGATCGACTCGATCATCGCGCTTTCTTCGCCGCAGATATAGGCCCCCGCGCCCCGGCGCAGGTCGATATAGCCCTCGGCCACGATCCCGGCCTTTTCCAGCGCGGCGATCTCGCGGCGCAGGATTTCCAGCACCGCCGGGTATTCGTCGCGCATGTAGATGAAACAGGTTTCGGCCTCGACCGCCCAGGCGGCGATCAGCATCCCCTCCAGAAACACATGCGGCGTACGCTCTAGGTAATAGCGGTCCTTGAACGTGCCCGGCTCGCCCTCGTCGCCGTTGACGGCCAGATAGCGCGGCCCGGGATTCATGCGGACGAAGCCCCATTTCCTGCCCGACGGAAAACCCGCGCCGCCCAGCCCGCGCAGGCCCGAGGCAAGGATCCGCTCCTGCACCGCTTCCCAGTCGCCGCCCGCGCGCAGCGCCTTCAGCGTCTCGTATCCGCCGTTCCCGGCATAGGCCGCGAACCCCTCGTAATCCGGCAGATGCGCATGGGTGTCTCCGGCGGCAATGGCGGCCGCGACCTTTTCGGGGGTGGCATGGTCGATATGGTTGTGCCCGATCTCCAGAACCGGCGCGGTGTCGCAGCGGCCCATGCAGGGCGCCCGCAGCACGCGCACCTGCGACGGATCCAGCCCGTCCTCCAGCGCCTGCTTCAGCGCCTGCGCCCCCGCCATCTCGCAGCTGAGGGAATCGCAGACCCGGATGGTCAGCGCGGGCGGCGGCAGCTCGCCCTCCCTCACAACGTCGAAATGGGCATAGAAGGTGGCGGTCTCATAGACCTCGGCCTGTCCGATCTTCATCTCGGCCGCCAGCGCGCACAGATGATCCGCCGACAGATGCCCGTGTTCGTCCTGAATCAGATGCAGAAACTCGATCAGCAGGTCGCGCCGGCGGGGGCGGTCGCCCAGCAGCCGCTGCACCTCGGCCAGCGCCTCGTCCGTGAACTGACGGCCCTTGGGCGTGCGCCGCCCCTTGCCCTTCCCTGACTTCCAGACGCCCTTCTGGTCGCCTGACGGCTTGGTATCCAATGGTGCCATGATGCCCTCCGACTGACGCCTCCGTCTCTCATCAGCCAATCATATCGTCAAATCGCAAATCCCGATTGCACGATAACGACAGATTATCACCGCAAGGAGGACACCACCCGCCGCAGCGCCGCCACCGTCGGCAGCTCCGGGTCGCGCTCCAGCGTCGCCAGACAGATCGGTTTCGACACCTCCGGTTCGACCAGCGGCAGCGCCCGCGTGCCCGCCAGATCGCCCAGCGCCCGGATCAGAACCCGCGGCACCACGGCGGCCGCCAACCCCTCGCGCGCCATCACCATGGCGGCGGTAAACCCGCTGGTCTCGGCCACCACGCGCGGATGCAGCCCCAGCTCGGCAAAGATGCGGTCCAGAATCCGCCGGTTCTGCATCTGCGGCTCCAGCAGGCACAGGGGAAACTCCGCCACCCGCGCCCAGGGAATCGCGCCGGTCTCGCCGGTCATGTGCGCAGGCACCAGCAGCACATAGCTTTCCTCGTACAGCGGCTGCACATGGCGCAGGTCGGTGCCGATGCTGTCGCCATAGGTGATGCCGGCATCGATGGTGCCGTCGTCCAGCCCCTGCTGGATCGCGGTCGAGGACATCGAGTCGATCCGCGCCAAGATCCGCGGATGGGCCTGGTGCAGCCGCCGCACCAGCCGCCCGGTGAACGCCAGGGCGGTCGGGATCACCCCCAGAATCAGCGCGCCCGAGATCTCGCCCCGGATCGAGGCCACCTCCTGCTCCAGCGCCTTGGTGTCCCCCAGAATGCGCCGCGCCCGGCGCACGATCATCTCGCCCTCTTCGGTCAGCCCCTGAAACCGGTTGGCGCGGCGCACGATGGTCAGACCCAGCCGCTCCTCGAGATTGCGGATGCGCATCGAAAAGGCGGGCTGCGAAATCCCGCAATCCTCGGCCGCCTTGGCGAAATGGCGATGCCGCGCCAGGGCGCTCAGAAGTTGCAGATCACGCAGTTCGATCACGGGCAGCGACCTCCAGGGATGCCGGCTTCGATGCGCCAGCATAACGCTCCGATGCCGCATGGAAAGGGGCGCTGCCCCTCTTGCCCTTCGGGCAATTCACCCCGGGGTATTTGGGACCAGAAAGAAGCGGCAAAAACCCCCTGCTTCTTTCTGGTTTCAAATACCCCAGGGAGTTTGAGGGACAGCGTCCCTCAACAAAAAAACGAAAAGAGCGCGCCGCAGGCGCACGATGCACCCGGTCAGTTCATCCGCTCCGCACGGGTCTGGCGCATCGCGCCGCCCTGTCCCGTGATCCGCAGGTTGTGGCCGTTCTCCAGCAGCTCGAAATCCGCCCGTTCCAGCGACCCCTTCCAGCCGTTCTTCGACCGTTCCAGCCCGGAGGTTTCCGGGGCGTCGCTCAGGCGGCTCCAGACCAGCTGGGTGCAGTCGGCATTCACGGTGAAATCGCCGTATATGCCGTGATCCTTGAAGGCGTATTCGCCGCTTGCCCACGGGCAGGCGTCCTGGGCGAGGACGGGTGCGGCGGAAAGGCCGAGGCACAGGGCGGCGAGGGCAGGAAGCTGTTTCATGAGATGTCCGATCCGAAGCTGTGTAAACATGGGGCAAGGATAGCGCATGCGGCACGCATGTCCCAACCGTTGATTGCAGGCAGCCGGCGGGGCGGGTCGCCGCCGGCCCGTCATTGACTCGAATCGATCCCCGTCGATATCATTCGTATACAAACAAGAATGGTCACCCAGGGGAGGGGCGGCTGTTTGCGGTATTTCGCACCAACCGAGCTCAGCGAGGCTCTAGACGCCCTGGCCTCCGGAGAGGCCCGGATCGTGGCCGGGGGCACCGACCATTATCCGTCCCGTCCGCCGGGACCGGAGGCGGCGACGCTGCTGGACATCACCCGGATCGGCGGGCTGCGCGGGATCCGGCACCAGGCGGAGGGCTGGCGGATCGGCGCCGCGACCCGCTGGAGCGACATCGTCCGGGCCGATCTGCCGCCCGCCTTCGACGGGCTGCGGGCCGCGGCGCGCGAAGTCGGCAGCGTCCAGATCCAGAATGTCGCGACCGTCGCGGGCAATCTGTGCAACGCCTCGCCCGCGGCGGACGGCGTGCCGCCGCTGCTGACGCTGGATGCGCAGGTCGAAATCGCGTCGATGCAGGGCAACCGGTCGGTCGCGCTGGGTGATTTCATCACCGGTGTGCGCGCCACCGCGCTGGCCCCCGGAGAGATGGTGACATCCGTGGTCCTCCCGCCCCTGCCGAAGACGGCGGTCGGGCGGTTCGAAAAGCTGGGCGCGCGGCGCTATCTGGTGATTTCCATCGCCATGACCGCCACGTTGATCGCGACGGATGAAGACGGCCGGATCGAGCTGGCGCGCGTCGCGGTCGGGGCCTGTTCGCCGGTCGCGACGCGGCTGACGGCGCTGGAACGCGACATGATCGGCAAGACCCTGTCCGAGGTCGCCGTCACCCAGGCCCATCTCGCGCCGCTGGCCCCGATCGACGATGTGCGCGGCAGCGCGGCCTACCGTCTGGACGCGGTGGCCGAACAGATCCGGCGCGCGCTCCGGGCAAGCGGAGGGGCCGATGGACTGGCGGGTTGAGGACGAGCTTGTCCAGTTCCGGCTGAACGGCGCGGCGGTCGCCATCCGCCCCCGTCCGGGCGAACGCCTGTCCGAGGCGCTGCGCGAACGTCTGGACGCCCGCGACGTGAAGATCGGCTGCAACGCCGGCGATTGCGGCGCCTGCACCGTGCTGGTCGAGGGCGAACCGGTCTGCGCCTGCCTGATGCCCGCGCATCAGGCGGCGGGCCGGACGGTCGAGACTCTGGGCGGGTTGGTCGGGCAGGAGCCCGTGACGCAGCGGCTGGCCGACAGCTTCCACGCCCACGGCGCCGCCCAATGCGGCATCTGCACGCCCGGCATGCTGGTCGCCGCCACCGCGCTGCTGCGCCGCGATCTGCGACCCGACGAGGACGCGGTGATGGAGGCGCTCGGCGGCGTGCTCTGCCGCTGCACCGGCTATCGCAAGATCGTCGAGGCGGTGGTGCAGACCTATCGCGAGGCCGCAACGCCCGACCCCGGTACGGGCCGGGTCGGAGAGGCCATCCCCCGTCTGGACGGGCTGGCCAAGGTCACGGGCACCGAGATCTTCGGCGACGATGTCGCCCCCGCCGGAACGCTGGAGATCTGTCTGATCCGCGCGCCCTTTGCCCGCGCCGCGTTTCGGCTGGGCGATCTCGATGCCTTTGCCGCGGCGACGCCGGGGATCGCGGCGGTGCTGACGGCGGCGGACGTGCCGGGGCGGAACCTGTTCGGCACCATCCCCGGCTTCATCGACCAGCCGGTCTTTGCCATTGGCGAGACCCGGTTCCGCGGCGAGGCGGTCGCGGCGGTCGTGGGCACGCCGGACGCCATCGCCGGGTTCGATCCGCGCAGCTTCCCCGTGACCTGGACCGAACGGGATGCGCTCACCGGGATGGAGGCGGCGATGGCCAGGGACGCGCCGCTGCTGCATCCGGACCGCGCCGGCAATCTCATGACCGCGGGCGTCGTCCGGCATGGCGATGCCGAGGCCGCGCTGGCCCGCGCCGATCACGTGGTCGAGGGCCGGTTCCGCACCGGCTTCGTGGAACACGCCTATATCGAACCCGAGGCCGGCTTTGCCGAGGTGGTGGACGGCCGCGTGCATGTTCACGCCTGCACCCAGGCCCCGGTGATGGACCGGGACAGCCTGGCCGAGATCCTGGGCATGGAGCGGGACCGGGTGCGCATCGTCGCCACCGCCACCGGCGGCGGCTTCGGCGCCAAGCTCGACCTGTCGGTGCAGCCCTATCTGGCGCTGGCCGCGCTCAAGACCGGCCAGCCCGTCCGCCTGACCTACAGCCGCGCCGAGTCGATGCAGTCCACCACCAAGCGCCACCCCGCGGACATGCGCGTGCGCATCGGCGCCACCAGCGACGGGAAGCTCTGCGGCATGACCTTCGAGGGGCTGTTCAACACCGGGGCCTATTCCAGCTGGGGGCCGACCGTCGCCAACCGGGTGCCGGTGCATGCCTCGGGCCCCTACCGCGTGACCGACTACCGGGCCGAGGCCCGCGGCATCCACACCCATTGCCCGCCCGCCGGCGCCTTTCGCGGCTTCGGCGTGCCGCAGGCGGCGATCGCGCAGGAAAGCCTGTTCGACGACCTCGCCGACGCCCTGGGCCACGACCGGCTGGCGTTTCGCATCGCCAACGCGCTCGACACCGGCACCCCCACGGTCTGCGGCCAGGTCTTCGAGCAGGGCGTCGGCATCGGCGCCTGCCTCAAGGCCCTGCAACCGGCCTGGAAGACGGAACGCAAGGCCGCCGCCGCCTTCAACGCCAAAAACCGGACCCGCAGGCGCGGGGTCGGCGTGGCCGCCGGCTGGTACGGCTGCGGCAACACATCGCTGCCCAACCCCTCGACCATCAAGGCCGGCATCCGCCCCGACGGCACCGTGGTGCTGCACCAGGGCGCGGCGGATATCGGCCAGGGCGCCAACACCGTCATCGCCCAGATCTTCGCCACCGCCCTCGGCCTGCCCGCCGCGCAGCTGGCGCTGATCGGCCCCGACACCGACGTGACCCCGGACGCGGGCAAGACCTCGGCCTCGCGCCAGACCTATGTCACCGGCAAGGCCGCGCAGCTGGCGGGCGAGGCGCTGCGCGCGCAGATCCTGTCGCGCGTCAATGCCGGCCCCGAAGCGCAGCTCGACATCGCCGACGCCGCGATCCGCGTCACCGACGGCGACCGCAGCCACGAGATCCCCCTCGCCCCCCTGCCCCCGGATGCCGAGGGCTATGTGCTCAGGGCCGAGGAAACCTATGATCCGCCCACCAGCCCGCTGGACGAAAACGGCCAGGGCGTCCCCTATGCCCAGTTCGGCTATGCCGCGCATCTGGCGGTGATCGAGGTCGATACCCGCATGGGCACCGTCACCCCCCTGCGTTTCGTCGCCGCGCATGACGTGGGCCGGGCGATCAACCCGATGCTGGTCGAAGGCCAGGTCGAAGGCGGCATCGCGCAGGGCCTCGGCATGGCGCTGATGGAGGAATACATTCCCGGCCGCACCGAGAACCTGCATGACTACCTGATCCCGACCATCGGCGACATTCCCCCGATCGAAACGATCATCGTCGAAGACCCCGACGCGCACGGTCCCTACGGGGCCAAGGGCCTGGGCGAACACGCGCTGATCCCCACCGCTCCGGCGCTCCTGAACGCGATCCGGGACGCCTGCGGCGTGCGCCTGTACGAGCTGCCCGCAACCCCGTCCCGCCTGCGCGCCGCGATCAAAGAGCACTCCGATGAAACGTGACCGCCCGAAACCGGAAAAGATCCGCTGCGACGCCTGCCCGGTGCTCTGCTACATCGCCGAGGGGCGCTCGGGCGCCTGCGACCGCTACGCCAACCACGGCGGCCAGCTGGTGCGGCTCGACGCGCTCACGGTGATCGAACACACCGACCAGAAACTCGTGCCCTTCCTGGCCGGGTCCAGCCCCGGTGACTGGGACGGCGACATCGTGCAGGGCGGCCGCCCCTTCATCACCGCGGTCGGCGCCGGCACCACATATCCCGACTACAAACCCGCCCCCTTCATCGTCAGCCAGCCGGTCGAGGGCGTGGACATGGTGACGGTCGTGACCGAGGGGATCTTTTCCTATTGCGGCGTCAAGGTGAAGATCGACACCGACCGCCATATCGGCCACGAACGCGACGTGGTGCGGGTCGAGGGCGAGCCCATCGGCCATGTGATGACCTCGGAATACGGCTCCAAGATGCTCAGCCTCGGCGGCGTCGAACACCTGACCGGCGGCACAAAGAAAGAGGGCCGCGTGACCTGCGACGCGCTGCTGAAACTCTGCAACCGCGAGGCCGTCGAGATGGTGATCGGCGAGCCGGGCCATGAAACCACCGTGGTCGTGCAGG